>CAJKGV010000042.1:0-11621 GCA_905199455.1 Collinsella aerofaciens
GAGGATAGCCTGGTCGAACTCGTCACCGGCAATACGGATGGACTGTGAGACGACGATGCCGCCCATGGCGATAACAGCAACCTCGGTGGTACCTCCGCCGATGTCGATGACCATGGAGCCGGTGGGTTCCTCGACGGGCAGGTCGGCGCCGATAGCGGCAGCCATAGGCTCTTCGATCAGGTAGGCCTGGCGAGCGCCAGCCTGGATCGTGGCCTCAAAGACAGCACGCTTCTCGACCGATGTGACGCCGGAGGGAACGCAGACGACAACGCGTGGACGCGGGGTCCACGGATAGCGCTTCTCGGACGCCTTGTCGATAAAGTAGCGGAGCATGGCCTCGGTAACATCGAAGTCGGCGATGACGCCGTCCTTCAGGGGACGAACGGCCACGATGTTGCCGGGCGTACGGCCGAGCATGCGCTTTGCCTCGATACCGACCGCCAGGATGCGCTCGTCGTTCTTGTCGATGGCGACAACAGAGGGCTCGCGAATGACGATGCCCTTGCCGCGCACGGAGACAAGCGTATTTGCGGTGCCGAGGTCGATGGCAAGATCGCCCGCATAGCTACCGAAGAACATATCCATCAAAGAAAACAACGCAACTCCTGATGTGTTGGATGATTGCTGGAAAACTACTAGCTCATCATACTAGCGTAAGCCCGGCACCTCACTTGCGGTGAAGCGCCGGGCAAAGCTAAATCCCATAAGGTCACTACTGGTTGTCAGCAGCCGAGAAATCCATATCGAGCGAGGAAACGGCCCAGCCGATATGGTTGTCGGAGCGCACGAATTTGACGGTGTACTCCTGCTCGCCGCCCTTGGACAGCGATGCCTTCACCTTGGCGGTCGTCTCGGTCATGGACTGATCCATGCCCTCGACAGACACGGTGGCACCCTGCGGAATCGAGGAGATGATCATCGACTTGGCGTCCTCGGACAGGCTCGAGGCCAGGCAAGACTCGGCCTTTGCGGTGTCACCGTCGCCGGCAGCCTGGAACAGATCGGTAACGACAGACTCCTGGGACGGGAAGCCAAAGCCGCGCGTGTAGGCAAAGCCCAGACCGCCCGCGGCGATCAAAATGAGCAGAAGCAGCACGATGAAGACTTTAAGACCCGTGTGGCGATGGCGACGACGGACCTTGGCCTGCTTACGATCCTGACGGTCCTGCTGGACCATCTCGGACTCGGACAGCGTAAAGAAGCCGGTGTCCGAGGGATCGGGCATAAACTGACCGGTCGCGCCCGTAGGATCGAGCGGATCGACGACAGGAGCGTCCATCGCGGGCGCCGGAGCCGTGGCCATAGCCGTCTGGGCAGACAGCGCGGCAAGCGAATCGTGCACGCGGGCAAGCTCATCGGCCTGCTCGGAGGTGAGCTGGTAGATGCCATCGGCAGTAGCGGCGTTAAAGGCGTCGAGTGCGTCGGAGGGACGGCCGGCGGCAGAAAGCGCCTGACCCATGCCAGCGTTGAGCGCGCGCGTGTCGTCGCGGGGACCGGCAAAGTCGATAGCCGTGCGGTAGGTCTCCACGGCATCCGCCGGACGGCCGAGCTTAATGAAGCAACGACCGAGCTCGCCGAGCGCGGCGGCAGGGGCCGGATTGGCGCCGTCGATGGCGGCCTGACGGAAGGCAGTACCCGCGTTGGCATAGTCGCCCGACTGGAACAGCGCGTTACCCAAGCCCAGATAGGCCTTGAACGGCGTGGCATAGGAAGCATCCTGCGTAGCAGCAGAGAACGCCTGAGCGGCCGTCGTGTAGTCGCCCACGGCGGCGAGCGCCTTGCCGCGGTTGGTGAGCAGCGCGCCGCGCTTGCCATAGGTGCCGTCGTTGAGGGCGGCGGCATAGGCCTCGGCGGCCTCGGCATACATGCCCAGGTGCATCAAGGCGTTGCCACGAAGATGATCGGCCTCGCCCATAATCTCATCGGGAGTTTTTGCCGCCCCAAGCATCTGGGCTGCAGCGGAAAAATCACCCGCGCGGTAAGCGGCGCGGCCCTGTTGGATCAGCTGGCTATTCAAGGAAGTCCCCTTTACTCGTGAACGATCTCGACATGGACGATCTCGTCGCCGGCACGCAGCTGCGAAATCACATCGAGACCCTCGACCGTGGTACCAAAGACGGTGTACCCGGAATCGAGGTTATGCTGGGCACCCAAGCAGAAGTAGAACTGCGAACCCGCGGAATCGGGGTCCATGGAGCGTGCCATGGCAAGGGCACCATCGACATGGCTGTTGCGCGGATTGGTGGCAAACTCGCCCTTGATGCAGTAGCCGGGGCCACCGGTACCGGGCATGCCGTCGGGGCCCTCAAGACCGGCAGCGACGTCGGCGCCGGACATATCGCGGGTATTGGGGTCGCCGCCCTGAATGACAAAACCGGGCACATAGCGATGGAATTTAAGGCCATCATAGAAACCCATCGTGGAAAGCTCGCAGAAGTTCGCGACATGAATGGGAGCGCCCTCACCGTCAAACTTGACCTTGATGGTACCCTTCGACGTCTCGATAACGGCGCACTCGTCGCCGGCAAGCTGATACTCGGGCGTGTAGAGCTCTTTCTTAAAACCAAACATGTGGTTCCTTCCTCGTGCATTTAAAGCATATTTGTACGAATTGTAGCAATAAGCATGCGCTTACATCAATTGCGCACGTAGGTTATGCCGACTATGGCGAACTAATTTTAGGAACGCTGCTGCGGCTTCCAGGAGCCCACGTTGGCGTCGTACTGATTCAGCGCGCTGTTGCCGCCCTGTGCGATGGGCGCCAGGATCTCGCTTTGGTGGGAACTCATCGACTCGCCATCGGGAATGGCCAGCGAGATATCCCAGCTCTGGCAGATTACGTCGACGCGCTCATACATCCACTCGGCAAGCTGCTTTAAGTGGGCGATGTCATCCGCATAGACCGTATCGTCCTGATACTTAAGGTTGTTAAGCTCATCTTGCGTCTTTTTGATCTGGTCGCGCAGGGCGTAGGCACTCTGCGACAGCTCCTGACGGGTGGACAGCGGCGTTCGGAGATAACCGTTGTTAAAGGAATCGATGACCTCGCCGATCTGATCATTGTTGTACGACACAATGGTCTGATACAGGCTGTCGAGCTTGGTGTAGAGCTGGTCATCGGTCAGCACGGTATCTTCCTGAACCACCTCGGCAGAATCGTCCTGCTTGGTATCGTCCTCAGTCGCCTCGCCCTTTTGGCGCGTGGGGAAGGTCGTCTGCGCGGCCTGGCCAAACTGGTCATAGAAGCCAGGCATGACACCCATGGGATCGGCCGTCACGAACCAATACGCACCACCGCACACGACGGCAAGGACCGCGATGATAATAAGCGGCTTGGGGATATGACGCTTGTGCTTGTGATAGGCGTCCTCGTCGGGATGCACCTTGCGCTTGGGTTTTTGAGCATCGTCGTGCAGGGAAACCGGCGTGGGAATATCGACCTTGGGAATACCGAAATCCTTATCGAAAGCCGGCAGCACGCAGGTCTCATTGGGGTCGGCGGCGTCTGAGAGCACCGCAGCGGCAGAGGCCGGCGCATGAGGCACCTCGGTATCGATCTGCTCTTGCGTTAGGCGCGGAAAGCCCGCCGTGCGGCCCGCTGCCAGGTCGGATGCGGCCGCGTCCTCGGAGAGGATACCCGGAGCGGGGCGTCCGCATTTGGGGCACGTACGATCATGTGGAGAAAGACGGGCACCGCAGCCCTCACAGAACACGAATTCGGTGTGCTCGGGACCATCGCCCGGACCCACATAGGCGTTGCAGTAGGGGCAGAACGAGGCGCCGTCCTCGATAGTCTTAAGGCAATGCGGGCAGATCACGGCATCCTCTTTTCGAAGCAATTCAAACAATCGAGGTTAGAGCATAACATCGCCACGGCCCCACAGGAGCAAGGCACCAATTCAACATCGCCAAGGCGCGTACTTACTTCTTCTTTTTGCTTGGCATCGAGACTTTGATGCCTTGGGCGGACTTGGTCACGCGAGAGCGCTTGGCTCCGGTACTCTTCTTTTTCTTGGGCTGGGCCTGGGCCACGCCCTCGAGTGCGCGGGCCTCGGCCTCGCGAGCGGTGCGATCTTCGCGGCGCTGCGCCATGTCGGCGGCGAAGCGCTTGGCAAAACGCTCGGCCGTCGAACCCGTCGAGCTCACCTTGCCGCCACCGCGACCCAGGTGGACGCGCACACCGCGGCCAAAACCAGTTGCAGCATGACGACGACGCGGCTTGAGCGAATCCATCATCGTGGCGAGCTTAAAGAACACCGAGCAGGTAAAGACCACGATGACAGCCAAGATAACCATCTGGCCCATCGACAGGTTGGCAATAGACAGCAGCTCTGGGAATCCGATAACGCCCACCAGGATGCCGGCGACTACAAACACAAAGAGCACCACACGTAAGGGCGTGAGAGGCTGCGAGATGCGCCAGATTAGGCTGACGCTCGCCGCGCACGACGTAAGCAGGCACATCGTAGACAGCGTAAGCTGGGTAAAGCCAAACACGCGCGCCACAAAGATATCGAGCGCCGCAGCCAAAATGACCGCAATCGACGCCGGCAGTGCCCGCTTGAGCACGTTCGTCAGGAACGACCCCTTCACGCGAGCATTGTTGGGCTCCAAGCCCAACACAAAGCCCGGCGCGCCGATGCAGAAGAAGTTGATGAGTGTCATCTGGATGGGCTCGAAGGGGTACGGCGGCAGTGCAATGCACAGCGCCGCCAGGCCCATCGAGAACAGCGTCTTGGTCAGGAACAGCGAGGCCGAACGCTGCAGGTTGTTGATGGAGCGACGGCCCTCGGCCACCACGGCGGGCATCGAGGCAAAGTCGTTGTCGACGAGTACGATCTCGGCCACGTTACGTGCGGCATCGGAGCCAGCCGCCATGGCCACGGAGCAGTCGGCCTCCTTGAGCGCCAGCACGTCGTTGACGCCGTCGCCCGTCATGGCCACGGTGTGCTCGCGGCGCTTGAGCGCCTGCACGAGCTCGCGCTTCTGCTGCGGGGTCACACGACCAAAGACATGGTAGCGGTCCACTGCGGCATCGAGCTTGGCCGGCGTATCGAGCGTCGTGGCGTCCACATAAGCGTCCGCCCCCGGCACGCCCACCACGCGCGCGATCGACGACACTGTACGCGGGTCGTCGCCGCTGATCACGTTGAGGGTCACGCCCTGCTCGTTAAAGTAGCCGATGGTCTCGGCCGCCGAGGTACGAATCTCGTCGCGGATGGTCACAAAGCCCACGGGCTCGGCCTCGCCCACCATATCGCCATCGGGCGTAAAGCCGTCCACGCGCGCCACCACGAGCACGCGGCAGGTATCGGCAAGCTCGGCGACACGGTTCTCGACCTGGGCAAAAACACGATCAGAGAGCACAAACTGCGCCGCACCCATCACATAGGAGCCCTGCGCAAACGAAGCGCCACTCCATTTTTTAGACGACGAGAATGGAATGACCGACAGCGGCTCAGACACCTCGACCGGGCGATCGGCGTAATAGTTGAGCAGCGCCTGGCAGGTCTCGTTGGCATCGGCCGAAGTCGCACGCGCGACGTTAGCCAGCGCAAAATCGAGCACCGTGGTATCGACGGGAACGGCCGCCTCGTCCGAGCCGGCGCCTAGGCTCACGCCCTCAACCGGCAGCGGATACGTGCCCTCGACCTCCATGCGGCCCGACGTGATGGTGCCCGTCTTGTCCAGGCACAGCACGTCGACGCGAGCGAGTGTCTCGATGCAGTAGAGCTGCTGCGCCAGCACCTTGCGGCGAGCCAGGCGCACCGTGGCGATGGCGAGCACCGACGAGGTCAGCAGCACCAGGCCTTGCGGGATCATGCCCAGCAGGGCGCCCACCGTGGACAGCAGCGCCGACGAAGGCACATGACCAGCCAACAGCTCGGAGAAACACCACGAAAGCGCGCTATCGCCCGGGGTTCCCGCGGCATCCCACAGTTCGCTCACACTCGAGGCAAACAACGCCAAACCGAGCGGGATCATGATGATGCTCGCAAAGCGAACGATGGCGTTAAGCGCGTTCATGATCTCGGAATTAACCTTTTTGACGTACTTGGCCTCGTTATTAATTTTGGCCACGTAGTTGTCGGCGCCGACATGGATCACGCGGGCGCGCAGCAGGCCCGAGTCGATAAAGCTGCCGCTCATGAGCTCGGAACCGGGCTGTTTCTTAATAAGGTCGCTCTCGCCCGTCAGCAGACTCTCGTTCACGAGCGCCTCGCCCGAAACCACCACGGCGTCGGCGGGAATCTGGTCGCCGCGCCCCAGGCGGATGATGTCGTCGAGCACGATCTGGTCCAGGTCGAGCTCCACCTCGGCGCCGTCGCGCACCGCAATGGCCTTCTTGGAGGTCAGCAGCGTGAGCTTATCGACCATCTTCTTGGAACGCATGGACTGGATGACGCCAATAGCGGTATTGAGGAACACCACGAACAGGAACGTCAGATTCTTAAACGAACCGGTCAAAATGACCAGGAACGCCAAGATCACGTTGATCAAATTGAACAACGTGCAGAGGTTCTCGATGATGAGCTCTTTGACCGACTTGGTCTTGAGCTCCATGTTGCGGTTGATCTTACCGGCGGCGATGCGCTCCTCGACCTCGGCGGTCGAGAGTCCGCGCTCGATATCCGTTGCTGCCATACCACGTCCCATCACGTCGCGTCGGTATAAGAAAAACCGCCCGGACCATGCGAGGTTCGGACGGTCTTACGTTCGATGGTGCCCCGTCTGCCTAGATTCTAGAACCGAGATCTGCGCCGTTGGGACCGTCGTGCTGCTCAGGATACCACGGGCGGCGTAGCAACACCTTTTCTCGAGAAAAAACCCGCCCGGGATAACCCGAGCGGGCCGCGGCTAGCGCCCGTTGATGCTCACGAGGCACAGGCCGATTGTCGCCACGGTGCCGCCGAAGAGCGCGCCGAGGACGAAAGCCAGCGCGATCATGCTAGTACGGGTTGCCGTCGGTGACGCAGACTTGGAGTCGGTCGAGCGGCTCGCCGTAGAAACCGGCGTAGTCGTCGCCGCCGTAGGTAGAGCCGTCGTCGCACACGGTGTCGAGCCATCCGGCGCGCGCGGTGGTCTGCGAGCGATACCACGCCTGCTTGTACTCCTCGCCGCCCGGGGTCACGTAGTACATGCGTACACCGTCGATGGTGTGGCCGGCGATGCCGGCGCAACCGTTCACGGTATCGTTGCGGTCGCCCTTGGAAACATAGTCAAGCCAGCCGTCCTCGATGGTGTGGACCTGATACTTGAGCGTGCCGCGATCGACTCGGGCGCAAAGGAGGTCGTGCTGTCGGCACGGGTAGCCCGCGAAGCCGTTGTCCCCGGCGCCGAAGTCGGTCACCTCGTCCAGCCAGCCGCCGCCCTTGAGGTGGAGGGAGTAGTGGACGGGGATGCGCTTGCCAGATGCCTTCGTGAAGCCGCCGGATGCCGCCTGAGAGGGCTTTGCCGCGGCAGGCTTAGCGGCGGTGGAGGGGGCGGGTGCCTTGCCGCCCTTCATCGCGTCATACCACGCCTGAGCGCGCTGCATGTAATGGTCGCGCTGGGAGCCCGCAAGCTCGCCGGGGCAGGCCGTGGCGCTCCAGTAGCGGTGCGGGAACACGTTCTTGCACCACTCGGGGCGACCGAGGCCGTAGTACAGGCACAGGGCCGCGACAAGGTGAGCGCCGCTCTCGATTGCCTTCTCGTGGACGGTCCACGGGTTGCTGCCGCTGTTGGCGTGCTCAATCGAGATGGTCGTGTCGTTACCGCGTCCGGTGCCGATCCCGTCGCCGCAGGCGTAGGCGCGGTCGGTGTCGTTGACGTGCTGCACGATGTGGCCGTTGCGGTCGACCGAGTAGTGGGCAGAACAGCCGTTGGCACCCCAGATGCCGTTGCACTGGCCGGCGTTGAGGTCGCCGGCCATGTGGTGGATGGTCACGCCCTTGATGCCGAACGGGCGGCCTGCGGAGAAGTTGCGCCCCAGAAGCTTGTACTCGTCCGGCTGGACGTTCGCGAAGTCTGCCATGTTAGTCCTCCTTGATGTCGCCGAGCGCCAGCAGGGCGTCCAGCCATTTGTCCGTGATGCCGACCGATTTGAAGGCCGCGTAGGCCACCTGCACGCCGCCGACAGCGGCGAAGATGGACGTGACCCACGCCGAGGGTTCGGTCGGGACGCCGCCCGACATGGCCGTGAGGGCGCCGCATCCCGCCGAGACGGCGATGGCCGTCCAGCGGGCGACGTTGCCCGTCATCGCCTTCGTCTTGATGGCCTGCACGATGTACGGCACGACCAGGACCGTGCACACCGTGAGGCCCGCCTGGATCTCATTCATTCGATTGCTCCTATCTGTCGGATTCCTTGCTGTAGATAAGGTCGACGCGGTCGCAGATGTGGTCGACCTTCTCGGCCATCCCCTGGCTCCTCGCCTGGCTGTGCGCCAAGTCCGCGTGCAAGACCTCGTTGGACGCCACGACGGACTCCATGAGCGTCTTCATCGCCTCCATGAGGCTGTTGCTGCGCTCCATCTGCGCGGCGATGCGGCCCTCCATCTGCGAGCGCTCGCGGTCCCGCTGCGCGCGCTCGTCGACTTCGGCCTGCTTGCGCTCCTCGCGCTTGAGGTCGAGCTCGCCCTTCCGCTGGTTTTGGCGTTTGTACTCCTCAAGAAATTGTTTCCCGAAGTAGAACGCAACGAGCGTCAGGAGCACGCCGCCAAGCCAAGCCGGTCCGTAAGGCGCAAAAAGTTTGAGCACTTCCATCCTGGGCGCCCTCCTTCCGCCTATTCGGCCGTGTACTCCTCGCCGGTGATCTCCTTGTACTCGTCGGCGGTGATCCACTTGCACTCGACGCCCTTGTGTACTCGCACCTTACTCCAAATAGGTCGGTCGTAGTACTTCTTGACGAGCGCGAAGTGCTTGGAATGCTCGTCGGTTTTCTTCGTTGGCATTACTGGTCACCTCCGACCGTCATGAGCAGGTAGTCGATGTTCGCCGTGTTCTGTTCGGTCTGCGTCGGCTGCGACGCCCGCTCGCGCATCTGGTCGATCAGCGCCGACACGTCGAGCGTCTCGCCACTGTCGTAGGCGGCGAGCGCCGCGGTGTAGGCGAGCTTTCGCGCCTTCCGCTCAGCGTACTCGTCATCGTCGATAACGCCCGCGTCGTGCGCCGCGTTGGGGTCGCCGATCTGCGACAGCAGATCGCGCAGGGCGTTGACCTCGGCCATGGTGCCATCTTGAAGATCGTTGGGGCGCGGCGTGTCTTCCTCAGTGTCCATGCGGACTCCTCTCTTGTCGGGGAATGTGCCGCCATCGTATTAGCGCCGTGAGATTGCCGAGCCGCTTTGATGGGCGCAAAGGAAGAAGGCGCGCCGCAGCACGCCTTCGATGTTTCTGTTATTTCGCAGCCGCTTCGCTTAGGCCGCTGCTTTGAGTTGCCGGTTCTCCGCTATTGCGAGGGCTTGCTTCCGCTTGAATCGTCCCTCTGGTTGGCCTGCATTGAGCACCCCCCCCCCTGCGCGAGATTTCCGAACAGGCTTCGGTACAGCGCGTCCATGGCCCGCACGCTGCGGTGCGCGTCCAGCCGCTTCATGCCTCCGCGCCAGCTCTGGTAGCTCTGCTCCACCTGCTCGGGGGTCATGATGCCATCGGCGACCATGCGGGCCATCTTCTTGAGCTTGCGGCGCTCCCGCGTTATGGAGTCTCGGCACGGCTTCACGACTATGCGGCCCGTGTCCGTGTAGAAGATGCGCTTCTTCAGCCACGAGAACCCGCGCGTGAGCTTCACCACGCGGGTCTTGCGCGGGTTCAGCTCGATGCCCAGCTCGGCGCATTTGCGCTCTATGAGCAGCAGGCACACCTGCAGGTAGTCCTTGGACTCGTGTATCAGGTAGAAGTCGTCCATATATCGACCGTAGGCCTCGGGGCGCAGCATCTCGATTGCGTAGTGGTCAATGCGGCTGGGGTGCGCGACGGCGCATATCTGGTTCGGCTCGCTGCCCAGCCCCAGGCCCACATCGCCCTGCGCGTCTATCAGGCGGTGCTCCAAGGCGACCACGCGCGGATCTAGCAGCGCGGAGGCCACCTGGTCTTTGACGGGTTGGTGCGCTATGCGCGCGAAGTAGTCGGAGAAGTCGCCGAGCAGTATGTAGCCCTCGCGGCCGTGCCGCCTCCAGTGGTCGGCCAGGTGGCGCTTGAGCAGCTTCAGGGCGTAGTCGGTGCCGCGCCCCTTTATGTTCGCGGAGTTCGCGGCTATGAGGGTGGGCACGATCGCGGGCACGAGCGCGTTCTGCGACAGCGACTTCTGCACCACGCGCTCGGGGAAGTGCACGGCGCTGATATGCCTCAGCTTGCCGCGCTCCCATAGGTCGAACCGTATGAAGCCCCGGCATATGTCGCGCCCCTCCAAAAGGTCGCGGCGGGACAGGACGGCGTTGCGCAGGTAGTCCTTCATGTACCGCTGCGTGGACGCCTTCCACATCACGCCCCGCGCGGCCTGCTTCGATGCCTTGCACAGGCTGTTGAGGTCGGCCACGGTCTCAAGCGTGCACGCCTTGACGCGCTCGGCCTTTGCTTTCGCGCGCTTCTCCTCGCGGCGCTTCCGGCGCGCCGCCCGCCTTTCCTCTGAGTTCATAGAAGGCACCCCGCACGGCTTGCAATGTGGCTCTGGCAGCCGCTTGAGGTATGGCCATGAAACGCGGCGAAGCCACGGAGCGCCGCGCCATGCAAGCAGCGTCCGGCCACCCTCGCGGGGTGCGTATTTACGGGCGCATGCCCGACGGTCGCGCCTTCCTTCCTCTTCGCGCTCTGCTTTCGGCCCTGGGGCCTACTCGGTCTGGCAATAAGGGAATCCGGGGCGGGGGCGAACCCAGACGTTCGTCGCCGAGTTGTAGTTGGCATTGCCGTTGTTGTTGACGTAGCACACGTTGGACGCGGAGCCCGACGCAACGGAACGCAGCCACCAATTGTACCGATAAACAAGGCGCGACCGCCGTCCATTATAGCGAACGAAGGCGCTCTAGCTCGGCCTCGGCCTCCGCTATGCGCTCCTCGGTCGATTTCTTGCCGGTCACGCGCACGTTCTTGCGCGCGCCCTTGAGCAGCCTTATCTCCTCCTCGACCATGTTCGCAAGCTGCTCGAAGCGGTTCGCGTTCACGGGCAGGCCGATGTCCATGAGGCACTGCATGTCGAGCATCAGCTGCTCGCAGTCGGCTATGGCCAGCGTCAGGTACCGCTTGCGCTCCAGCGCGTTGAACGAGCTGTTGGGATAGAAGCAGTCGGCGCGGTTGACGTTGTACACGATGCTGCGCGCCGTCTCCACGGTCGGCACCGCGTTCAGCAGACGATAGGTCTTCGGAACCACGGAGGACGACGCCATCAGCTTGTTGACCTCCACGCGGATGGCGATGGCCTGCGTGAAAAACTTGTACTCGGAAACCTCGCGGTTGCGCTGGTAGACGCCGCTCACGTGCACCTCCTGGGGAAACTGGCGGAAAAAAACGGCCCGCTTCGCGGGCGAGAGGCGACCGCGCAAGGCGGTCGCCTAAAAGCAGAGTATAGAGCACTCGGCTGGCTAGCCGACGAGGAAGCCGGGGCGGGGGCGAACCCAGACGTACGTCGCCGAGGTGTAGCTGGCATTG
>CAJKGV010000043.1:0-11466 GCA_905199455.1 Collinsella aerofaciens
CTGTCCTGTAGCCTGATGTAATGACGAGGGGCCGCCTTGCGCTGGGTTTGGCGCAGGGCGGTCTTTGCTTTTGGGGGAGAAGGGTTGTATGACCGAGATGCCCGAGCCGACGATTCGCCTGGCGACGCCCGATGATGCGCCGGCGTTGCTTGCCATCTATGAGCCGTATGTGCGCCAGACGGCGATTACCTGCGAATATGAGGTGCCGAGCGTTGAGGAGTTCGCCGGGCGCATCGAGCGCACGCTCGAGCGCTATCCGTATCTGGTGATGGAGCTGGACGGGCGTCCGGTAGGCTATGCCTATGTGAGTCCGCTCAACAGCCGTGAGGCATACGACTGGTCGGTCGAGACGTCGATCTACCTGGCGCGCGACGTGCGCCACGGCGGGCTGGGCCGCAAGCTGCACGATGCGCTCAAGCAGTGCCTGATCGCGATGGGCATCACCAACATGTGCGCGCTCATTGCCGTGCCGCACGACAAGGACGATGAGTACCTGACGCACAACAGCCAGGATTTCCATGCCCATATGGGATATCGCCTGGTGGGCGCCTTCGATCGCTGCGCCCAAAAGTTCGGCCGCTGGTACGACATGTGCTGGATGGAGTTGGTCCTAGCCGAGCGCACGCCCAACCAACCCAAACCGACCTGGTTCCCCGACCTCCCCAAACCTACCATTTAGGGACAGGTTAGCCGATGGGCTCGGTGTATTTGGCGCGGTCGGTGCGTTGGATGCGCTTGGAGACATGGAGCGGGCGGCCGTCGGTGTCGTAGACGTAGTCGGTGATCAGGATCAGCGCCTGCCCACGCTCAACGTTGAGCAAAAACGCCTCGTTTTGCGAGGCATAGCACACCTCAAAGGTCTTATGTCCCTGTGCCGGCGCGCGATGGAATTCCTGGCGCAGCGTGGCGTAGAGCGAACCGTTGATATCGCGGTCGATGAGTGCTTCAAAGCTCGGTGGTAGATAGGTGGTCTCCAGGCACAGTGGCGCATCGTCCAGATAACGCAGACGGACAAGTTTGACGAGCTTGCTGCCCACGGCGGCATCAAAGAACTTGGCTATGCTGCCGCCCGCCTTGGTAAAGCCCGAGTCCACCGTGCGCGTGGTGGGCTTCATGCCCTGACCCTGGACCTGCGCCGTATAGCTCGAAAACACCAGGTTGTTCTCGTGGAGCGCCGGCGTGTCGGCCACAAAGGCGCCGCGCCCGCGCTCGGTTCGAACCAGACCCTCATCAACGAGCACCTTAAGGGCATGGCGTACGGTGCTGCGCGACAGCCCCGATTCGTCCATGAGTTCCATCTCGGACGGCAGCTTGTCTCCGCGCGCGTAGGTGCCGGCGGCGATGCGGTCGCGCAACATGCCCGCCAAGCGCTCGTACTGGCTCAGTTTCTTTTTAGATGAAGCGTTCATGCGATCAACCTGTATCTAACTTGTATGCGAGTCTAATCAAGCATGTATTCAATACAACAATAAAACCGCTGGTAGCTAGTTATCGAAAACCGCATCAGCAAAATTTCTAAGACAAATATAGCATACAACTAGTCGACATAGCCAAAACATGTATGTAACTTGTATGCCATCGAGAGCATCAAACGAGAAGAAAGGCTGATGCACGATGACTACTCAGGAACAGGTTAAGGACGTCGTCTCCCAGGTTTTGGCTGACAAGGCTGACAAGGGCGGCATCAAGCGCGTCGTGTGGATTGGCGCCGGCGGATCCAACGGCGGTAACTATCCTGCCCAGTACTTTATGGAGCACGAGGCCACACAGGTCGTGAGCTCCAGCTACACCAGCAACGAGTTCGTGCACGCAACCCCTGCCTATGTCAACGAGAACACTCTGGCCGTCGTCGTGTCCATGCGCGGCACCAAGGAGACCATCATCGCCGCCCAGGTCGCCAAGGACCACGGCGCCAGCACCATCGCCATCTATGTTGACGAGTCCGGCCTCACCGAGGTCTGCGACTACAAGATCCAGTACGACAGCCTGGCCGTCGACGAGTCCTGCATGGGCCGCACCAACTCCGCTGTCGTGACCATGATCGCCATGGAGCTTACGCAGCAGACCGAGGGCTATGCCGAGTACGAGACCGCCATGGCCGCCTTCGACTTGGTCGACCCTATCTATCGCAAGGCCGTCGAGTACACTCGTCCGCTCGCTGCCAAGTGGGCCGAGCAGAACGCCGACAAGCCCTGCATCAACGTCATGGCTCAGGGTCCGCTCTTTGGTGCCGCCTACGTCTTTAGCGTCTGCAACGTGCAGGAGATGCTGCAGATCGACTCCTGCACCATCAACACCTGTGACTTCTTCCACGGCCCCTTCGAGATCCTGGACAAGCGCACCTCGCTGTTCCAGCTCATCAGCGTCGGCCGCAGCCGCTGCAACGACGAGCGCGGCATCCGCTTCGTCAACCAGTACGGTGGCGAGCGCGTCTATCAGCTCGACGCCAAGGAGCTCGGCCTCAATGACATCAAGGACAGCGTGAGCGAATACTTCAACCACCTGATCTTTGCCCCGATTCTCAACAACGTGTACATGCGCGCGCTCTCTGCCGTCACCCACAAGGACTACATGACGCGACGCTACATGTGGAAGCTTGAGTATTAGTTACGCGGTTTTACCAAACCGCGTAACGGCTCGACGCTGCGCGGTCCGCATTTGGGCAATCTGACGTTCAACTTCAAGGGCGCGACCAGAAGGTCAGCGCCCTTTCGCTTCACGTCACCTTGCCTCAAATGCGACCCGCTCGCTGACTTATGCTCAACCAGCGGCGCCTTAGACGTTGGGAACGTTCCTTTTCTGCCGGCAGTTGGGGACAGTCCTAGTCGTTGGGGGCGTTCTTGAATGACCAGTCATTTAAGTGCGTCCCCAATGACTACCCAATGAGTATGTGGGGAGCAGATTTTTCCGCTCGCCGATTTGTGTCTTGAAAAATGTATATAACGACTATAACGTAGTGTGAAACATATTGGAAACAATACCGAGGAGGCTGCGTTGAAGAAAAGCAATCTGGGCTATGTGCTGGTGCTGATCGCCGCGCTTATGTGGGGCAGCATCGGAATCTTTGTAAACGGCATCTCGGCCATGGGCGTTTCGTCCCAGAGCATGGCTGCCTTTCGCTTGTTGGTCGGAGCGCTTATCTTGGCGCCGGTCCTGATGTTTATGGGCTGCCGTCCGGGTGAGGGGTCTACCGTGGCTCAGGGTCCGCTGGCTCTGTTCAAGGCAAGTCCTAAAGAGCTCGTTCCCTGCGCGCTTGTCGGTATCGTCGGTTTGGCCGCCGCCAACACCTGCTATTACGAGTGCATGGGCGAGGTGGGCATGTCCACGGCCTCGGTGCTGCTCTACACCTCGCCGGTGTTTGGCGTCATGCTCGGCCGCGTGCTTTATCGCGAGGACGTGACCCCCAACAAGCTCGTTGCCATTGTCTTTAACATCGTTGGCTGCGTGCTTGCAGTGACCAATGGTGACCTTTCCGGTTTTCATTTTTCGGTTTGGGGCGTCACGTCGGGCGTGATTGCAGGCCTTTGTGGTGCGTCACTCGCGGTGTTTAGCCGGATAGCAACCAAGACGGTCCACCCGCTGGCTGTCACGTTTTGGGGCTTTGTTTTTGGCGGTGCGGTTATGGCAGCTATCGCGGCTCCGTGGCCGGATGTCGCCGCGGCAATGTCGCCACAGTTGCTGCTGCTGTTCCTTGGTTTTGGACTCATCCCCACAGCCGTGGCCTACATCCTATATATGCAGGGTCTGTCCATGGGACTCGAGACATCGAAGGTTCCCGTCGTAATGTCTTTCGAGACGGTCGTCACCGTACTGGTGGGCATTGGTGTCTATGCCGAGCCCGCCGGCGCGATCAAGGTCCTGGGCATTGTGCTGGTGCTCGCGTCCATCCTGATTATGAACACCGACTTCTCCAAGCTGCGCAACAGTGTGTTTGTCGGTCATGTCGTTGAGAGCATGACCTTTAAGCCCAACGCGTGGTGGACAGAGAAATCGCAGGACATGGATCTGTTTAAGGAACGCACGGGCATTGCCTTGGAGCCCACCGTGCAAGAAAGCCCCTGGTACTTCGTGCGATAGGGGGTTGCGCACGGCGTCCGACCTGGGGTTATCCCGCCGTCGCCGGCCTGCCCAGCTCCCACGTTTCAAGTGCGTTAAACCCGCGAACGGTCGATTTTCACCCGCAAACGGTCTTTATACTAATTAGCAATATAAGCAACGTATAAGACGTTATAATGACCATAACGAAAAGGAGGAGGCAAGATGAATCAGATCATTCTCGCATCTCATGGCGGCCTGGCCGCAGGCGCCAAAGACACGCTCGAGATGGTTCTCGGCGACGTGTCGAACGTCCACGTCGTGTCGCTTGCTCGTGACGACAAGGAGCCTATCACCGATAAGGTGGACGCCATGATCGCCACGTTCAACGCGGACGACACCGTCTATGTGCTGACCGATATGCTCGGCAGCTCGGTCAACAACAACATGGTCGAGCTTTCCAAGAACGGCACGAAGTTCACGGTTGTCAGTGGTTTCAACATTCCGCTGGCGCTCACGCTCGCTATGAGCCCCGTTCCCGTCAAGGGCGCCGAGCTCGCGGCCCTCATCAACGAGGCCCGCACCGGTCTGACCAACCCCAACGCGCCGGTCGAGGCTCCCGCGGCTCCCGCTAAGAAGGCAAAGGCGCCCCGTCACAGCTCCGGTCCCGCCAAGATCGTCCTCGCACGTCTTGACTACCGTCTGCTGCACGGCCAGGTCGTCTTTACCTGGACCACCAAGGTTCAGGCCGAGCGCATCATCGTCGTCGACAACGCTGCCGCCAACGATGACATCAAGAAGGGCGCTCTTAAGCTGGCCAAGCCTCAGGGCGTGCGCCTGAACGTCTTCACCGTCGAGCGTGCCCTCGCCAAGATGGACAAGCTCAACACCCTCGGCGAGCGCGTCATGTTCGTCTTTGGCAACACGGCCGAGATGCTGCAGTTCTGCCAGGGCTACAAGCTCGACGCCATCAACCTGGGCGCCACCGCCAACCACGACGGTGCCGATCAGGTCGGCGGCAAGGACAGCTCCGTCTTCCTCGACGCCAACCAGAAGGCCGACGTCAACCAGCTGCTCGACATGGGCATTAAGCTCTACGTCCAGCAGACCCCTACGTATCAGAGCGTCGACATCGACGCCAAGCTGTAATCAACCAGGCTTTTGCCTGACTGAAAGGAGAAGGGTATGAATACGTTCATCAGTGCGGTGCTCGTCGGCCTCGTCGGCGTGTTCTGCATGTGGGACTCCCGCCTGCTCGGTCGTCTTAACTTCGAGCAGCCCCTCGTTGGCGCTACGCTCGTCGGTCTGCTGCTGGGCGATGTGCCCACCGGCCTTGCCGTCGGTGCCGCCGTCGAGCTCGTGTCCATGGGCCTGGTGCAGGTCGGCGCCGCCGTTCCGCCCGATATGGTCCTGGGCGGCATCGTGGCCGCTGCCTTTGCGTGCCTGACCGATGCTTCCGCCGAGACCGCCATGACGATCGCCATCCCGGTCGCCGTCCTGGGTCAGCTCCTCGGCATCGTGTTCCGTTCCATCATCGCCGCCCTCACTCATGTGGCAGATAGCGCGATCGATAACGGAAAGTTCAAGACCGCCTACCGTATGCACATCTGCGCCGGCTCCGGTCTGTACGCCGTCATGTACTTCCTGCCGATCTTCCTCGCCGTCTTTGTTGGCACCGACCTGGTTCAGGCCATCGTCAACATGGTTCCCGAGTGGCTGTCCACTGGTCTTAACGTTTCGACCAAGATCATGACCGCTTACGGCTTGGCCCTGCTGCTCACCATGATGATCAAGAAGGGTATGACTCCGTTCCTGTTCATCGGTTTCCTGCTCGCCGCTTACCTCAACCTGTCCGTCATCGCGGTCGCTCTGATCGGTGTGTGCCTGGCTGTCGTCTTCATGGGCTTCAAGTTCAACGGTTCCCATGCAGCCGCCGGTGTCGATTCCGACTACGATCCGCTCGAAGACGACGAAGACTAAGGAGGAACACACTATGGCAACCGCAACCAAGGACGTGTCCCTGAACAAGAAGGTCAGCCAGTTCTTCTGGCGCTCCTGGGCCATCCAGGCCTCTTGGAACTACGAGCGTCAGATGAACATGGGCTTCCTCTACGGCATGGTTCCCACGCTTGATCGCCTCTATCCGGATGAGTCCGACCCCAAGCAGCTCGCTGCTAAGAAAGAGGCTTACCACCGTCACATGGCGTTCTACAACTGCACCCCGCAGACGAGCGCTTTCATCCTGGGCCTCGCCGCCTCCATGGAGGAGGAGTACGCCAAGGATCCCGAGAACTTCGATCCCGATTCGATCAACGCGGTCAAGACCTCCCTCATGGGTCCGCTTTCCGGCATCGGTGACTCCTTCTTCCAGGGCACCATCCGCGTTATCGCCTTTGGCCTGGGCGTTCAGCTGGCTCAGCAGGGCTCCATCATGGGCCCGATCCTGGCCATGCTCATCTCCATCGTCCCCTCTGTGCTAATCACTTGGTTCGCAGCCAAGATGGGCTATCAGGGCGGCCACGAGTACCTGAGCAAGCTTCAGGGCGGCGACCTCATGGAGAAGCTCATGTATGTCTGTGGCATCGTGGGTCTTATGTCCGTGGGCGGCATGATCGCCACGCTGATCGGCGCCACTACCCCGCTGCAGTTCGCTGAGGGTACCGTCGTTATCCAGGACATCCTGGACGGCATGATGCCCCAGATGATCTCCCTCGGCCTCACCGGCCTTATGTACTGGCTCATCAAGAAGAACGTCAACACCGGTTGGCTTCTCGTGATCGCCATTGTGGGCGGCATCGCCCTCTCCGCGGCCGGCATCCTGGCCTAGTCGCGACTAAGCGCCTAACCGCTTTCCCCCGGAGGCCTGCCTGGCATCCCATACCCCAGGCAGGCTTCCATCCCCAAAATGTGACAAAGGGCAGTCCCTTTGTCACATCCTCAACGGGCCGGCGACTCGGTCCAAACCACGGTAACCCTGCGAGCGCCCGGCAATGTGGCGCCGCAAAAATCGAAAGGAATGTGTCAGATGTACGAGATCGACCTTAACCTCCCTAAGCAGATCGTCGCTGACGTCCTGTCCAACCACGAGATCCACAGCGTCGCCTTCGTCGGCTGCGGCGCTTCCATGTCCGACCTTTACCCCGCCAAGTACTTCCTGGCCAACAACACGGACAAGCTGAACGTTCAGATCTTCACTGCTAACGAGTTCAACTACGACACGCCCTCCTGGGTCAACGAGCACACCTTCGTGATCACCTGCTCCCTCGGTGGCTCCACGCCCGAGACCGTCGAGGCCAACAAGACCGCCAAGAAGCACAACTGCCCGGTCGTCTCCCTCACCAACAAGGCTGGCTCCGCTCTGACCGTCGACGCCGACCACGTCATCGTTCACGGCTTCCACGCCAACTACGCTGCCAAGTGCGAGAAGCCCGGCTATGCTATCGCTCTTGCTCTCGAGATCCTTCAGCAGACCGAGGGCTATGACCACTACGAGGACATGATCACCGGCCTCACCAACATCTTCGATCTCTGCGAGAACGCCGCTCAGCACTGCAAGAAGCTCGCCAAGAAGTTCGCCGAGGACTTCAAGGACGACAAGATGATCTACTTCATGGCTTCCGGTGCCTCCGAGAAGATGGCTTATTCTCACGCCGCCTTCCTGTTCACCGAGATGCAGTGGATCGACGCCGCCGCCTACAACACCGGCGAGTACTTCCACGGCCCGTTCGAGGTTTCCACCGAGGGTAAGCCCTACGTCTTCTTCATGTCCGATGGCGCCACCCGTCCGATGGACGCCCGCGCCCTCACCTTCCTTGAGCGCATGGGCGCCAAGGTCGCTCTGATCGACTCCAAGGACTACGGCCTGGCTGACGCCGTGCCCGCGAGCGTCATCACCTACTTCAACCCGCTGCTGCACCTCGCCGTTATGCGTGAGTACGGCAACCAGATCGCCGAGGCCCGTCAGCACCCGCTGACCATGCGTCGCTACATGTGGAAGCTTTCCTACTAATCACAAGTAAGTAGACCTTACGGGTTGATTGAGAGGGGATGGGGTTTGCGCCCCGTCCCCTTTTTTGCTCTGGGGAGGGCGTATCCGTCGCGCCACAAAACCCCAGATAAAACCCACCAAAATAAACCTGTCCCTTTTTGGCAGGTGGGAGGAGATGCGTATGATCAAAGCAGTGCTGTTTGACATGGACGGCGTGCTGGTCGATACCGAGTGGTTCTACAACCGTCGTCGCGTGGCGTTTATGGAGGAGAAGGGGTTCCACTTTGACGAGATCCCCGATCTTTCGGGGTCTAACGAGCCGGCCATTTGGGAGGCGCTGGTGCCCGACGATGTTGAGCTGCGCGAGCGTCTGCGCGTGGAGTACAAGCAGGTCTATAGCCCGGACCATCCCGTTCCGTATGCCGAGCTGCTCAACGAGCAGACGGAGCCGGTGATGCGCGCACTGCACGAGCGCGGCGTGAAGTGTGCCATCGCGAGCTCGTCCTATCGCGAGTTGATCGACGAGCTGGTGGAGATTGCCGGTATCCCCGACGTGCTGGACTACACCATCAGCGGTCACGAGTGCAGTGCGTTTAAGCCCGACCCCGAGATCTACCTGCGTGCCATGGAGGCACTGGGGGTGGAGCCTGCCGAGTGCCTGGTTATCGAGGATTCGCCTTTGGGCATCGAGGCTGGTAAGCGCTCCGGCGCCCGCGTCCTGGCGCTGCGTCCGCACGAGGGTGTCAACCTCGATCAATCGCGAGCCGATGCCGTTATCGATAATCTGACCGACATTTTGGCCGCTTTGTAGCGTCAATCCGCCGCGAGAAGCACTGATTCACGCGTCTTTTGCTGCGGATTGGCTTAATTTGTCATCTATTTGGATCCGTTTGGCTTCGATTCGGACTAAGTGAGTAGACTTTTTGGTGCAAGACGAGCACAAAGCGCATCTGCTCTAGTAAAACCGCAGGTCACAGGGGTGGCGGTTTTGGGTGTGCTCTGCAGGTCGCGTAAAGTCTACTCACTTGTTATTTGGGCCTTTGGTCGTGGGGTTGCTGGTCCCGCTTTGGTTGTCGAGGGAGGGTGAATTGAAGCGCCCCCGCATGCTCCGTGCTACAATCGCCGACATGCCTCACAACCAGATTTGCCTTCGAAAGGAGCCCGCGTGGCGAACGCCATCGATCAGCTCACGGACCGCGTGCTCGTGCTCGGCCGCCTTACCATCGTCCGCCGCGCCATTACTGCCGTGGCGGTCACGATTTCCGCCGTTCTCCAGACATTCCTGATCCAGGCGTTCATTCAGCCCGCCGACCTGCTTCCGAGCGGTCTTACCGGCGTTGCGGTCCTGCTCGATCGCGTTACCTCGCTGGGTGGCGTTCACATCGATATTTCGCTCGGTATGCTCGCGCTCAACATCCCCGTGGCGCTCCTATGCTGGAGCGGCATTAGCAAGCGCTTCGTCATCTTCTCGATGATGCAGGTCGTGCTCTCGTCGCTGTTCCTCAACGTCTTTCACTTCGCTCCATTTTTGGGCGACAAGATCATGCTCATCATTTTTGGCGGCGTGGTCTCGGGTCTGGGCGCTGCCATCGCACTTAAATCCGGCGCATCCACCGGCGGCACCGACTTTATCGCGCTGTGGGTTTCCAACCACACGGGCAAGACCATCTGGGGCGTCATCTTTGGTTTCAACTGCTTTATCCTGGCGATCTTTGGCTTTATGTTTGGCTGGGACAAGGCGGCGTATTCCATCGTGTTCCAGTTTATTTCGACCAAGACCATCGACAGTTTCTATCGTCGCTACGATCGCGTGACGCTGCAGATCACGACGCGTAAGGCAGACGAGGTCATGACTGCCTACGTAAACCATTTTCAGCACGGCATTAGCTGCGCCGAGGTCGTCGGCGGATATAGCCGCGAAAAGATGTACCTGCTGAACACCGTTGTCTCGACCTACGAGAGTCAGGACATTATCAAGCTGGTGTGCGACGTTGATCCCGGCGCCGTGATCAATGTGTTCCACACGCTCAACTTTGTGGGCGGCTGGTGGGGCGGTCATGTCGACGAGCCCATGCCCACGGCCGTACCCGATCCCGACAAGCCCGCGCGCATGGCCAGCAGGCAGGCGCGCCTCAGCGAGCAGGACAGTCTGCAGCAGGACGACGGCAAGTAGGGTATTGGCATTTTGCCGGTCCTGCGCAACCCATCCGAACGAGCCCCCCGAAAGCCCCGTTGCTTTCGAGAGGCTCTCGTTTGCCCAGATAAAACCTACCAAAATGAAGCTGTCGCTTTTTGGTAGGGAGGGTGTATCGTTTTATCATTATGAGGTAATATGAAACTAGACGTTATATACGTATTAGTTATTTCGATATTTCGATAAGAGTGATTAGATATGCCTGCGCCCAAAAATGCACCGCTTTACCAGCAGATTTACGACGAAATCAAGGATGCGATCGAGAAAGGTGTTTATGCACCCAAGGAGCGTATTCCGTCCGAGCTTGAGCTAGCCGAGCAGTACGACGTGAGCCGCATTACGGTGCGCCGCGCCGTCGAGGAGCTGTGCTCCGATGGCTACCTGGTTAAGCAGCAGGGCCGTGGCACCTTTGTCTCCACGCCGCACATCAACCGCCAGTTCCACGCTTCGACGCTGCAGACGTTTACCGCGCTGTGTGCCGATAATGGCATGAAGGCGGGCGCACATGTGGTCGATCGCCAGATTGTGCCGGCACGTCAAAACGAGATGGAGTTCTTTGGCCTGCAGAAGGACGCGCTGCTGCTGCATATTAAGCGCGTGCGTACAGCCGACGGCGAGCCCATCTTTGAGGAGAACATCTTTGTGCCGTTTGACGCCTACCGTGAGCTGTTGACGGCCGATCTTGAGGACAAGTCGATTTTTGCCGAGGTCGAGCGTGTTGGCGGAACGCCGATTGTCTCGGTTGACTACCGCACGGTCGAGGCCGTTCGTGCCAATACCGAGCAGGCGGCCGAGCTGGGCATTGCTCCGCACGATCCGCTGCTCAACCTGCGTGCCGGCTTCACGGGCCCCAATGGCGAGCCGGTCCTGATGGGTAAGCAGTACTACGTGGGATCGCGCTACGTTATGGTCATGTAAGTTACGCGGTTTTACCAAACCGCGTAACGGCTCGACGCTGCAAGCCCGCCAGAGCGGCAATCTGCCTTTCAACTTCGGCGGCATGACCAGAAGGTCAATGCTGCCTCGTTTCAAGGCACCTTGCTCGCTCTGGCGGGCTTTCGCTGTCCGCGCCAAAACATCGGCGTTGCCGGGCCGGCACTTGGGGACGTTCCTTTTCTGTCGGCACCTGGGGACACTCCTTAGCCGTTGAGGGCGTTCTTAAACGACTAGTCTGGGCGGCGGCCGTGTGCTGCTGTCCGCGTGGCGGCGTATAATCGGCGGCAGATGACTTGGACGTTAGGAAACCATG
>CAJKGV010000044.1:0-11380 GCA_905199455.1 Collinsella aerofaciens
CATGCGAGGCCGTCAAGAAGTCCAAGAAGCTGCTGAACTTTACGCTCGACGACGGTACCGGTACCGACCGCACCATCCTCTCCGGTATTCACGCTTATTACGAGCCCGAGGACCTGGTCGGCAAGACCTTGCTCGCCATCACCAACCTGCCTCCGCGCAAGATGATGGGCATCCCCAGCTGCGGCATGCTCATCAGTGCCATCCACGAGGAGGATGGTGAGGAGCGCCTCAACCTGATCCAGCTCGACGCCTCCATCCCCGCCGGCGCAAAGATGTACTAGGGGGTTACGGCGTTTTGCCAAACGCCGTAACCACTCGACGCTGCACGGGCCGCATTTGGACAATCTGACGTTCAACTTCAAGGGCGCGACCAGAAGGTCAGCGCCCTTTCGTTTCACGTCACCTTGTCACAAATGCGACCCGCTCGCTGACTTATGCTCAACCTGCGGCGCCATTTTTCTTGAAGGCACCTTGCTCGCTCTGGCGGGCTTTCGCTGTCCGTCCTCTATCTGCGGTGTTGCCCTGGTTGGCACTTAGGGACGTTCCTTTTCTGCCGGCACTTGGGGACAGTCCTAGTCGTTGGGGATCTACCGACGCATTGGGGGTTTGCGCCTTCCATGCATGACAGCCGTCTCTTTTATGTTTCCTTTAGCCGTTGCTGCCTAGGATGGGGGTTAGTCGGTAGGAAGGGAGCGTCTATATGGACGACGCGAGCGAGCGTTCAATCGAAGAGGACATGCTCGATCAGTTCAATTACTTTGATGATGAGGACGAGGAGCTGATCGACCGTCGCGAGCCAGCGCCGCTTGATTCCTTTGATCTGGTCGATGAAGAGCCCGACGAGGACGAGGGCGAATCGGCGGAGCCCTCACAGCCTTCGCGCCTTGACTCGCTGCTTTCGAGAGCCCCCATGCACCACGGCGTTCGTGCCGGCGCGCTCCATATGAAAACTGACTGGCACCAGATCGTGACGGCAGGCGATGAGCTTGCCGTCGATGCGCCACTCACCGATAAGTCATCCATCATCTGCCGCACTGGCATGCTTATGCTGGCAAGCGGAACAGGTGCCTGGCGCGTGCGCGATACCATGAATCGTGTTGCTGCCGTACTCGGCGTCACGATTCACGTCGACCTGAGTCTTCTGTCGTTTGAGTGCACTTGCATCGAAGATGGCCACTGCTTTAACGAGGTTGTCAGCCTGCCCACAACGGGAGTCAATACCCATCGCATTTGGATGATGGAGAGTTTCCTCAAGGAAATCGAGACCTATGGTCGTCGCTTCACGGTACACGAGTATCACGAGATGCTCAAGACCGTTGAGAGTTCAAAACCCGATTACTCTCCCTGGCAACAGGGCTTTGCGGCAGCTTGTGCTTGCGGCGCCTTCGTCTTTTTGCTCGGCGGCGGCCCTATCGAGATGGCCTGCGCGTTTGTGGGCGCGGGTGTCGGCAACTTTGCCCGCTCCCATATTCTCAAGCAAGGCCTTGGTCAGTTCAGCGCGCTGACGACCGGCGTTGCGCTCGCTTGCGTTTCGTATCTGCTGGCATTGCTCGGCCTTGGCCAGGTCGTACCGGGGGCAATGTCGCACCAAGAAGGCTATATCGGCGCCATGCTCTTTGTGATTCCCGGCTTTCCGCTCATTACGGCAGGCCTCGACATCGCTAAGCTCGACATGCGAAGTGGTATCGAGCGCCTGTCATATGCCGTATCGATTATTGTGATGGCGACGCTCGTAGGTTGGATGGTTGCCGAGTGTGTTGGCCTGGCGCCGGACGACTTTGCGCCGCTCGGCCTTTCGCCGCTTGCTCTTACGCTCCTGCGCGTGGTGATGAGCTTCGTTGGCGTATTCGGCTTCTCGGTGATGTTCAACAGCCCGGTAAAGATGGCCGCGGCAGCTGGGCTGATCGGCGCCGTGTCCAATACCCTGCGTCTGACCCTTGTCGATGCGCCGACGATGATTCCCTTCCTGGGCCTCAGCACGGGAATGCCTCCCGAGGCAGCAGCGTTTATCGGCGCGCTGGTATCGGGTCTGCTGGCAAGCTTGGCCGAAGTCAAGCTCACCTACCCGCGTATCGCTCTCACGGTGCCTTCGATTGTCATTATGGTGCCGGGTTTGTATCTGTATCGCTCGATGTATTACATGTGCACCTTCGACACAGTCAATATGCTCGGCTGGTTTGTGCGCGCAGTGCTCATCGTGGCGTTTTTGCCCGTTGGCCTGGGTGTGGCGCGTACGCTCACCGACCCTCGCTGGCGCCACACCAGCTAATTGGTGCAAGGGGGACAGGTTACTTTGCACCCCCAATGAGTTGCGGTGAAATAGGGACTGAATTGCTGCTTAAAGGGTCAAAACAGTCCGTATTCCACCACAACTTATGGGGTCGGGGGGATTATTGGTGCCCTGCATCTCCATAAACTCAACGCTTACGAAGCGCGCGCCGTTCGTGTTAGGGTAGTTCCACCACATAAGTAGTCGCAGACGCACGTACCACGGGCGGGCGAGATGAAGTCCCAACAGCTCCATCTTGCCCGCCCGTTTTTGTTGCGTGGTGCCGCGGCGTAACACAGAAAGGATTTTGTCCTTTATGCCTATCAACAAACGAGAGAGCCTGCTGTTCACCTTTATCATGTGCTTTTGCATGGTGCTCTGGATGAGCATCTACAACGTTGCCCTGCAGCATGGGGCCATCAACGGCGAGGTTGTTGCCGCCGCGTGGCTCGGCTTCCCCGTTGCCTACATTTTTGCCATGTGCTGCGACTGGTTTGTTGCCAGCCCCCTTGCCAAGGGTTTCGCTTTTAAATTCCTGGTCACGCCGGGCAAGAGCTCGCCACTTGCCATGACGCTCGCCGTCAGCTCCTGCATGGTCGTTCCCATGGTCATCATCATGTCGCTGTACGGTGCCTGCGAGGGTCTGACGCACATGCCCGGCGGCATCCTTGCGAACCTGTATTCCGTGCCCGCGATCTGGATGATCAACATCCCGCATAATTTTGTGATGGCGCTGCCGTGGAACCTTTTGGTAGCCGGTCCGATTTCCCGCTTCGTCTTCCGTCGCGCCTTCCCTGTGGGGACGGTTTTCGAGGAGGAGCATGCCGAGCTCTTGGAGCAGGCTATGGCTCCTGAGTGCGAGTAGCTCGCTTAGGGATCTGCTGAGCGCGGGCGACTTGCTTGGTTGGAGCCCTAAGCGTGGATAGCTCGCTCGGCGACATCGCGGGCGCGAGCGGTGCGCATGACCGGAGGGCCCGTGCTGCTCCGTTGCCCGACGTGCTAGCGCGCAGAACAATCTGTTGGTGCATTCGGCGGCTGCTGAAGCGTTTCGGCAGCCGCTATTTATACGGAGTTTAAATACAACAGTCTGTTGTATTACGTAGAGTGGTATATCTCTAGCAGGAAAAATGCGAGAGACGGAGCATTATGGCGTTGTTAGTAGGACTGGACGTAGGGTCGACGACGACCAAAGTTTACGCGATGCACGAGGATATGACCGAGGCGTGGTGGGGATATCGCCGCCACGGGGCGTGTCAGACAGCGAGCGTGCGCGCCATGCTCGGCGAGCTCGCCGAGCGCTTTCCCCATGAGTCGCTGCGCGTTGCGGTGACCGGCTCGGGTGCGCGCGATATCGCGACCGCGCTGGGCGCCTCGTACGTTCAGGAGGTGGTCGCCAACGCGCTCGCGATCAGCAGGTTCTATCCGCAGACGCGCTGCGCCATCGAGCTGGGCGGCCAAGACGCCAAGATGATCTTCTTCCGCACCAACGATAAGGGAGACATCGAGGTTGCCGACATGCGCATGAACGGCTCGTGCGCA
The DNA here is from genome assembly GCA_905199455.1 of Collinsella aerofaciens. GTDB lineage: Bacteria > Actinomycetota > Coriobacteriia > Coriobacteriales > Coriobacteriaceae > Collinsella > Collinsella aerofaciens_AW. The sequence goes on from CAJKGV010000044.1 coordinate 3,809, forward strand.
GGCGGTACCGGTGCATTTATCGACGAGATGGCAAAGCTCATGGGGGTCGGCACCGAATCGGGCGAGTTCGAGCAGCTCGCAAGCCGGGGAACGACCGTCCACGAGGTCTCGGGCCGCTGCGGCGTGTACGCAAAGACCGATATCCAGCCGCTGCTCAACGAGGGCATTCCTACCACCGACCTGGCGCTTTCGGCGCTTCACGCGGTCGCCCGCCAAACGATCGGCGGTCTGGCCCAGGGTATCGACATCGAGCCGCCGGTAATCTTCGAGGGCGGTACGCTCGCCTACAACCCCACACTGGTCCGCGTGTTCCGGGAGCAACTGAATCTATCGGACGATCAGGTTATCGTCCCGCGCGATCCGCAGATCATGGTCGCGCGCGGTGCCGCCCTGTCGCTGACCGACATGTTCGCATCGTCCCAACCGATCGACCTTCCCGACGCTTTTGTCCGGCTGGATAAGCTCGAGACGGTCGCGCCCGCAAGCGGGGAGGGACGTCTTGCCCAGCCCTTTTTTGCCACACCTGCCGAGCAGGCGGATTTTACGGCACGCCATGGCAAAGAGACGCCGGCAAAGGGTCCGGATGCGTATGCGCCCGGAGAGACGGTGCGTGTGGCGCTCGGTATCGATTCGGGGAGCACGACGACCAAGTTCGCCCTGGTCGATGAGGCGGGTGAGCTTGTCGATTCGTTCTACGCGTCTAATAACGGCAGACCGCTCGACGTCGCCCAACAGGGTCTTGTCAGCTTGAAGAACCGCTTGGAGACAGCGGGAGTCACGCTTGCGATCGATGCCGTGGGCACCACGGGATACGGCGAGGAGCTTTTCGCGCGCGCGTTCCACGCCGACTACCATACGGTCGAGACGGTCGCGCACGCCCGCGCCGCGTGCGCATGCGTTCCCGATGCGACCTTCGTGCTCGACATCGGCGGACAGGATATGAAGGCCATCTGGCTCAACCACGGCGTGCTGACCGATATCGTCGTCAACGAGGCGTGCTCTGCGGGCTGCGGCTCGTTCCTCGAGGGTTTTGCCAAAAACCTCGGAATAGCCGTTGAGGATATCGCGACCGAGGCATTTTCGTCCAAAGCCCCCGCCGTTCTCGGCAGCCGCTGCACGGTGTTCATGAACAGCAGCGTCGTTTCCGAGCAGCGGCGCGGTAAGGGTCCGGGCGACATCATGGCCGGTCTCTGCCGTTCGATTATCGAGAACGTGTTCACCAAGGTCATTCGCGTTTCAAATCTCAACCGTCTGGGCGACAAAGTCGTCGTCCAGGGCGGCACGTTCCGAAACGACGCGGTGCTGCGCGCATTCGAGCAGTATCTGGGCAAACCCGTCACGCGTGCGCCCCACCCGGGGCTGATGGGCGCTATCGGTATCGCCCTGCTCGCGCGCGAGGAATGCCGCAAGGGCGACGCCGGCACGTCGTTTATCGGGCTCGATGCCGTGGAGCGCTTCGAGCATCGCGAGTTCGGCGGCGTTACCTGCCGTCGGTGCAACAACCGCTGCCAGCGCGCGGTCGTGGCATTTGGCGACGGCTCGCTTTACGTCACGGGCAATCGCTGCCCGCGCGGCGGCGCCATCTCATGGGATGAGCTCGTGCGCGAGGTTCCCGCGGCGGAGGAGCTGCGTCCGCAGGGTGCTTGCGAGGCACAGGCACCCGGCACGGGGCGCGACCGGACCGCGGCTGCCCCCAATCTCTTTGTCGACCGCGAGAAGCTGCTGTTCGAGTCGTACCCCACGGTTCCCGTCTGCGGGGGGCGCGATGTCACGATCGGCATTCCCCGTGTGCTCGAGTTCTGGGACACCATGCCGTTCTGGTCGACGTTCTTCAGCACGCTCGGCTTTAAGGTGCGCGTCTCGGGACGCAGCACCAAGGCGATGTACGAGCGCGGTCTGGCGCACGTCACATCCGACACCGTGTGCTTCCCGGCCAAGCTCGTCCACGGGCACATCCGCAATCTCGTCGACGCCGGCGTCGACCGCATCTTCATGCCCATCATCACGACGGTGCCCACCGAAAACACCGCCTCTACCAGCGAGTGGATGTGCGCCGTCGTAAAGGGATACCCCTACGTGATGCGCAATTCCGATAACCCGGAGGAGCGTTTCGGCGTTCCGTTCGATACGCCGCTGTTCCACTGGTACGACGAGGGCGACCGAAACCGCCAGCTCAAGGCGTGGTGCAAGGAGACCTTCGATATCGATGCCGACCTGGTTGCCAAGGCGACCGAGCAGGCGGACCGCGCGCAGGAGACGTTTGAGAACCAGCTGCAGCTGCGCGGCAGGCAGGTGCTCGAGAACGTGCGCGAGGACGGCGGCTACGCGGTGGTGATCGCTTCGCGCCCGTACCACAACGACCCGCTGGTCAACCACGGGCTGCCCAAGCTCTTCTCTGAGCGCGGCATCCCCGTGCTGACGCCCGATGCGGTGCCGGGGGTCTGCAACGTCGACCTTTCCAACAGCCGCATCGACATCGTGAACAACTACCATGCGCGCATGCTGTCGTGCGCGGTCATCGTCGCATCGACGCCCGAGCTCGAGCTCGTGCAGATGGGCAGCTTCGGCTGCGGCCACGATGCGTATCTCACCGACGAGATCGCGCGCATGATGGGCGAGATGGGCTCCAAGGTTCCGATGATGATCAAGCTCGATGAGAGCGACGTCGCCGGTCCCATGGGCATTCGCGTGCGTTCGTTTATCGAGTCGGTCAACCGTCGTCGCGCGGAGGAGCGTGCCGAGGGCGCCCGGGTGCACGCGGTCCATCCGCTCGACGACCCGTATAAGGTCAAGTACACCAAGCGCGACCGGCACGACAAGATCGCGCTGGTCCCCAACACCTCCCATGCGTTCTGCAGGCTCATGACCGCGGCGATGCGCAATCAGGGCGTGCGCGCCGAGGCCCTTGATATCGGGCGCGAGGATGCCATCCGCCTGGGCAAACGCTATGTGCACAACGACATCTGCTTCCCCGCGCAAATCGTGATCGGCGAGGCGCTCGCGGCACTCGAGAGCGGTAAGTACGACCCGCACGACGTCGCCGTGGTGACTGGCAAGTATATCGGCGACTGCCGCCTGACGCACTACATGCCCCTGCTGCGCCGCGCGCTCGACGACGCGGGATACGACTATGTCCCGGTGCTCACCAACGACGACGTCGATGCCCACAATGCGCATCCGGGCTTCAAGCTCGGCCTTGGCCCGAGCATCCAGATCGCCTACGGTCTTCCCATGATCGATGCCCTCGAGGCCATGCTTAGGCGCATCCGTCCCTACGAGCTCGAGAAGGGCGCGGCGGACGCTGCGTTCGACCGCGCGCTCGATGAGGTTATCGAGGGCATGGAGCGCTCCGGGCTGAGAGGCCAGGCGACGGGCTTCAAACGCGCGCTTGCGATCATGGACGCCGTTCCGTACGACCGCTCGAACCCGCATCCGACCGTTCTCATCGTGGGCGAGTACCTGCTCAATTTCCATCTCGGCGCCAACCACGAGATCGAGCGCTACCTCGAGGACAACGGGCTCGAGGTCATCGAGGCGCGCATGACCGACGTGATCCGCAAGACCTATTTCTACAAGCATGCGCAGTCGCGCGAGTTCCACGTCGACCTGTCGCTGCCCGAAAAGGCCTGGTACGCCACGGCGGACAACCTGTTCGAGCTCGCGCACGACCGTTGCGACCGCCTGGGCGCGGCGAGCCCGCTCTACGAGCCGCCGACGCGCATGCCCGAGCTCGTGCGCGCGAGCGATAAGATCCTGCACCATACGTTCGATGCGGGCGAGGGCGTGCTGATTCCGGCGGAGATCCTCGAGCACGCCAAGCGCGGCTGCCGCAACTTCGTGATCCTGCAGCCGTTCGGGTGTCTGCCCAACCATGTCGTGGGGCGCGGGCTCATCCATGCGCTCAAGGAGCAGTATCCCACGGCGCAGTTCCTGCCGCTCGACTACGATCCCGACGTGAGCTTCGCCAACGTGGAGAACCGTCTTCAGATGCTCATCATGAACGCCAAGGCGCAGGGGTGCGGTGAGACGCATGGCGAGACCGCGTAAGGACGCCGATGCGCCCGATGCACGCACCCGTATCATCGAGGCGTTTTGGGAGCTCATCGAGAACAACAGCATCTTCGAGCTGTCGGTTGGCGAGGTGACCCGCGCCGCCCAGTGCAATCGCGGAACGTTTTACTACTATTTTCACGATTTCGATGAACTCGTCGCCATCGCCATAGCCCAGCTGCTGCAGGATAACGAGCTCATCACCGATGCCCTCTGGCATTTTTCGAGCGAGGGCGACCTTTCGGCGTTCGACCGGCGCGACGTCCGCTGCCTGCTGCGGCGCATCGTCATCACCATGAGGGCGGGTGCCGCCGAGCAGGTCGTGCAGGGCATCTATACGATCATCATCGAACGCGTGAGAGAGATCGTCCACCCCGACGGAGAAGAGCTCAAGGCAGATTCGAGCTTTGCGGTGGGCTTTCTGGTCTCGGGCATCATGGGCTTTGTGATGGCGGTCGGCTTTGCCCGGGAGGGCGGCGAGGAGATAGACCTCGAGCAGCTGGGGGACAGCGCGTGCGCGTACCTGAGGGCGGTCGCCATGCGGACGGTGGAAACGGTCGCGCAAGTCGAGGGCGTCGATACATCCGAGCTGCTCGAACGCGTCTCCAAGGAGGCCGATGCCTATCGCGCATCGCGTGCGACGAGTCCCGACGTGGTGAAAGACACCTAGGGTTTCTCTTGCGGGGCGCCTGTCGCGCATCGCGCGGTGAGTCCCGCGATGCGGTCATAACCTGCATTCATGTGAGCCGGGTTTATAGATATTCCTCCAGCTGTTAACATAGACAACCTGTGGGTAAAGAGACAAAAGCGCCGCCGACGGGCGGGCGTTTTGATTTCGATGAACTCATGTAAGGAAACGAGCATGTTAGATAGATTTACCGATCGAGCGCGCAAGGTCATGTCCATGGCCAAGCAGGAGGCGCTCGATCTTCATTCAAATAAGGTGGGTACCGAGCATCTGCTGCTCGCGCTTGCCAAGGAGGACGAGGGCATTGCCGCCGAGGCGCTGCGCTCGCTCGATATCTCCTACGATGACATCATGGATACTCTCAAAGAGGTCCAGACCACGGTTCCCGAGTCCAGCGAGGAGACCGAGGCGGCCAAGCTCGCCTTTACGCCGCTCGTCATTAGCGTGATGGAGCGTTCGTTCCGCGTGGCGCGTGAGAACAACCAGACCTACGTGTCGACCGAGCACTTGCTGATCGGCATCGTCGAAGAGGGCAACGGCATGGCCATGGACATCCTCATGCGCCTGGGTGTGTCGTCCGCCTCCATCAAAAAGGCTATCGAGAAACTCACCGCCAAGGACCAGGACAAGAAGCGTCCGCTCGCCGGTGCCGGTGCTGGTCGTCCCGGTGCGGGCCTGCCGTTCTTTAGCGGCTCGGATGCCTCGCAGCAAAAGGGGGGTGGCACCGATACGCTTAAGCAGTTCGCCACCAACCTCACGCAAAAGGCGCGCGACGGCGAGCTCGATCCCGTGATTGGCCGCGAAAAGGAAGTCCAGCGCATGATGGAGATCCTTTCGCGCCGCACCAAGAACAACCCGCTTATCCTGGGTGACCCCGGCGTGGGCAAGACGGCCATCGTCGAGGGCCTGGCACAGCAGATCGCTGCCGGCAACGTGCCCGAGAACCTCATGAACCAGAATATCTGGACGCTCGACCTGCCGGGTCTTGTCGCGGGCGCCAAGTATCGCGGTGAGTTTGAGGAGCGCCTCAAGAACGTGATCCAGGAGGCGACCGAAGCCGACGACGTTATCTTGTTTATCGACGAGATGCACACCATCATCGGTGCCGGCTCTGCCGAGGGCTCCATCGACGCGAGCTCCATGCTCAAGCCCGTTCTCGCACGCGGTGCTTTCCAGATCATCGGTGCCACCACGGCCGAGGAGTTCCGCAAGTACCTCACCAAGGACCCGGCCTTCGAGCGTCGCTTCCAGACCATCGATGTCGAGGAGCCGAGCGTCGAGGACACGGTCAAGATCCTGACCGCGCTCAAGCCGCGCTACGAGGAGCACCACCATGTGCGCTATACGCAGGGTGCTATCGAGGCCGCCGCAAACCTCTCCAACCGCTACATCCAGGATCGCTTCCTGCCCGATAAGGCCATCGACCTCATTGACGAGGCCGGCGCCCGCGCCCGCATCGCCGCCAACCGCGCGCCCGAGCCGGTGCGCGAGGCCGAGCATCGCGTGGAGGAGCTTAAGGCCGCCGCGCAGGAGGCCACCGAGAGCGACGACATGAACAAGGCCGCCGAGATCACCGAGCAGCAAAAGGCTGCCGAGATTGAGCTCGCCGAGGCCAAGGCTGCCTGGACGGCCGAGCTCGACGCCAGCCCGCTCACCATCGATGTCTCCCAGATTGCCGACATCGTGTCCGTGACCTCTGGCGTGCCGGTTTCCTCGCTCACCGAGAGCGAGAGCCGCCGCCTGCTGCAGGCCGAAAGCGTGCTCAAGACGCGCATCATCGGTCAGGACGAGGCCGTCGAGGCCGTTGCCAAGGCCGTGCGCCGCAGCCGCTCGCCGCTCAAGGACCCGCGTCGCCCCGGCGGCAGCTTTATCTTCCTGGGACCCACCGGCACGGGCAAAACCGAGCTCGCCAAGACGCTCGCCGAGTATCTCTTTGGCAGCAAGGACGCGCTCATCAGCTTCGATATGTCGGAGTTTGGCAGTGAGTTCGAGGTCTCCAAGCTCATCGGTAGCCCCCCGGGCTATGTGGGCCACGACGAGGGCGGCCAGCTCACCAAGGCCGTTCGCCGTCACCCGTACTCGGTCGTGCTGTTCGACGAGATCGAGAAGGCGCACCCCGACATCTTCAATATCCTGCTGCAGGTGTTGGAGGAGGGCCGTCTGACCGATAGCCAGGGCAAGACGGTCGACTTCCGCAATACGGTGATCATCATGACGTCAAACGTGGGCGCCCGCGAGATCGCGCAGGATGCGAGCGTTGGCTTTGGCACCACCGGCGAGCAGGGCCTCACGTCGAGTGAGATCCGCGGCCGTGCGATGGGCGAGCTCAAGCGCTTGTTCCGCCCCGAGCTGCTCAACCGTATCGATGACATTGTGGTGTTCCAGAAGCTCTCAGGCGAGAATCTCACCAAGATCGCGCACCTGCTGGTGGACGACCTGCGTCAGCGTTTGATTGCCAATGGCATGAACATCAAGCTCACCGATGCGGCCTATGACAAGATCGTGGCCGAGGGCACCGACCTCACCAACGGTGCGCGTCCGCTGCGCCGTGCTATTCAAAAGCTCATCGAGGATCCGCTGTCCGAGGAACTGCTGGCTGGCGAGTGGGGCGAGGGCGATACCGTCCTGTGCGACGTGGCCGATGGCAAGTTTGTCTTTAGCCACGGCACGGGCGAGATCCCGGCACCGCGTCCGGCGGGCACGCTCGGTGGCGATACCGCCCCGGCGGCACCGCACACCGGCAACGCCGCGCCCGTGAGCGGCGGCGTGACCTCGGGCCCCGGCGGCATGATGCAAGCCGGTTCCGGCGCGCTGTAGGGCGTGGCGACAATTTG
>CAJKGV010000045.1:0-11368 GCA_905199455.1 Collinsella aerofaciens
AGACGGTCGTCAAGGCCATCTGCGTGCCCGGCAAGCTGGTCAACCTGGTGGTCAAGTAAGCGCTGCGCGAATAGCTGACATGCAATAAACGAGGGGCGATCCGATTGGGTCGTCCCTCGTTTTGCATGTACCTGCCTAGGTGCCTTCGGCCAATTGTCCTATTCTTGTGGAGAAGCTGTGCGCACGCTGACCTGCAGATTCGTACTGTGCTTGCACGTTTCCGCAGCTATTGGTATAGTTTGCTTGCAAATGAAGTTGTAATTGAAAGAAGTGGGGTTTCGGCCCCGCTTCTTTTTTGTATGGATGGAGGTGCCGCAATGGTCAAGACCAAGACCGAGCAGGCGATCATCGACGCGCTCGAGGCCGTTGCTCCCCAGCACGATGTCGACATTGTCGACGTTGAGCTCGTGGGTGCCACCAAGGCCCCCTGTGTGCGCGTGCGTATCGAGGGTGCCGAGGGCCAGAGCCTGTCGCTCAATGACGTCACGGCCAACACCAAATGGGTCGGCGATGTGATTGAGGAGCTCGACCCCATCTCTTCGAGCTATACGCTCGAGGTGTCGAGCCCTGGCATGGCGCGCCCGCTACGCCGCCCGTGCGACTTTGCCCACTTTGTGGGCGAGAACTGTGAGCTCACCTCCACCGCCACCGAGGGCCGTCGCAAGTACGCCGGCAAGATTGCCGCCGCCACCGAGGCGAACGTGACCCTCGAGCTCGAGGACGGCGAGTCCGTCACCCTCGATTTTTCTGATGTTAAAAAGTGCAAGTTGAAGCCCACCTACGACTTCAAGCCCGCGAAGGAAGGAAAGTAAGATGGCAGCATCCGACATGATGTCCGCCCTGATGGAGCTTTGCCAGGAGAAGCACATCGACCAGCTCTACCTGATCGACCGCCTGGAGCAGTCGCTCGCCAAGAGCTATGCCGAGATCCTGCATCTTGAGTGGGGCGCCAAGGTGACCATCGACCGCACCACCGGCAAGATCTACGTCTACCGTCTGGAGCCGATTGACGATTCCATGGACGAGGAAGGCAACTTCACCGAGTTCGAGGAGATCGACGTCACCCCCAAGAACACGAGCCGCATCGCCGCCCAGCACGCCAAGGCCGAGATCAACGCCATCGTGCGCAACTCCGCCCGCGAGCAGATCTACGAGGAGTTCTCCGGCCGCATCGGTGACCTCATCAGCGGTACCGTGCTGCAGTCCACGCCCGACTTCACGATCGTCAAGATTCGCGAGGGCGTCGAGGCCGAGCTGCCGCACTTCGACCAGCGCCGTTACGAGAACGAGCGCAACGAGCGTCCGATGGGCGAGCGCTACCTGCACAACCAGCACATCAAGGCCGTGATCATCGACGTTCGCGACCCCAACTCCAACCTTCAGCCGGTTCGTGGCGAGCACAGCCGTCCGCCGATTGTCATCTCTCGTACCCACCCCGAGCTCATGCGTCGTCTGTTTGAGCAGGAGGTGCCCGAGATCTATGAGGGCACCGTCCAGATCAAGTCGATCGCCCGCGAGCCCGGCCAGCGCTCCAAGGTTGCCGTCCACTCGCTCGACGACCGTCTGGATCCCGTGGGCGCCTGCGTCGGCCCCAAGGGCAGCCGTGTTCGCGCTGTCGTGGGCGAGCTCCGCGGCGAGCGCGTCGACGTCATCCTGTGGGATGCCGATCCTGCCGTCTACGTCGCCAACGCCCTGTCGCCCGCTAAGGTCACCCGCGTCCTCATCGACGAGGAGAAGGCCTACGCCGGCGTCATCGTGCCCGACGACCAGCTGTCCCTCGCCATCGGCAAGGAGGGCCAGAACGCCCGCCTCGCCGCGCGCCTGACCGGCTGGCACATCGACATCAAGTCCGAGACCCTTGCCGCTGACATCCTCAAGAACGTTCCCGTTCACGAGGAGCCCGCCGCCGACCTGATCGGTGACGAGGAGGACGAGGGCGTCCGCCGCTGCGAGTATGTGTCCGAGGACGGCATCCAGTGCCGCAACCAGGCTCGTCCCGGCTCCCGTTTCTGCGGTGTCCACGACACCGACGCCTTCGATGATGCGGAGGACCTGATCTAGCGCGCGGTCGCGCCGGGCGGGTCCCGGCGCGTCTCCCACGCTCGTTCAGTCTCTAGGCACCCAAGGTGCCAGAAAGGGTAGGTGAAGTCATATGGCAAAAGTCCGTGTGTCCACCCTGGCCAAAGAGTTCGGCATGACCTCCAAGGAACTGATGGGTCATCTCGCCGATATGAAGATTCCCGCTAAGTCCGCTTCCTCCACCTTGGAGGACGCTTATGTCGCTATGGTCCGCAAGCAGCTCGCCTCGGTGATCGAGGCCCGCGCTCAGGAAGTCGAGGCCGCCAAGCAGGCCGAGGAGCAGGCAGCTGCCGCCGAGGAGGCCGCACGCGCCGCCGAGGCCGAGCGCGAGCGCATCGCCGCCGAGAAGGCCCGCGAGGAGGAGCGCCGCCAGTTTGCCGCAGCCCAGGCTGCCGAGGAGGCTGCCCGCGCCGAGGCCGAGGCCAAGAAGAAGGCCGAGCAGGAGCGCCTTGCCCGCGAGAAGGAGGAGGCTGCCCGCGAGGCCCAGCGCCGCGCCGTTCCCGCTTCCGACTCCGGTTCGCGCTTCCGCTCGCTGCTCGACCAGATCGCCGCACAGGAGACCGTGCTCAAGGAGAAGAAGGACGCCGAGGACAAGGCCAAGGCCGAGCGCGCCGCAGAGCGCGGTAACCGTCGTGGCGGCAACAACGACCGCCGCGGTGGCCGTCGTAACGATCGCAACGCCTCCGACAACAACTCCGAGCGCAACGCCTCCGAGAGCCGTCCGCACAGCCATCGCACCAACGCCAGCAACAACGTCGCTGCCGGCATGGACTTCCCCAACCCCGATAAGCAGGGCAAGGGCAAGAAGCGCAAGGGCGGTCACAACAACGAAGAGGACCACTACAGCCGCATGGCTCGCGAGGCCGAGGAGTACAGCCGCGAGAAGGTGCTCGAGGAGGCTCGTGCCGCCGTCGAGGAGGCCTCTCGCGAGTCTACCGGTCGCCGCAAGAAGCGCAAGGAGAAGCGCGAGCGCGAGGCTGCCAAGGCTCAGGAGGAGCGCAAGATAGAGGAGGCGCTGGCCCAGGGCGTGAACCCCGAGGACCTCGACGCCATCAAGGTCTCCCAGGGCGTTACCGTCCAGGAGCTCGCCGAGGCGCTCGACGTTCCGGCCAACGACATCATCAAGCGCCTGTTCCTGCTGGGTACGCCGCTCACCATGACGCAGTCCATGTCCGACGACCTCGTTGAGCTCGTTGCCGACGACCTGGGCCGTCAGATCAAGATCATCACCCCCGAGGAGGAGAACACCTTCTCGTTCTACGACGATCCCGCCGACCTTAAGCCGCGCGCTCCGGTCGTCACCGTCATGGGTCACGTCGACCACGGCAAGACGTCGCTGCTCGACGCCATCCGTCACACCGGCGTTGCTGCCGGCGAGGCGGGCGGCATTACGCAGGCCATCGGCGCTTCGCAGGTCATGATCAACGACCGCAAGATCACCTTTATCGATACCCCGGGTCACGCCACCTTTACGGCTATGCGTGCCCGTGGCGCCAAGGTGACCGACATCGTCATCCTGATCGTCGCCGCCGACGACGGCGTCATGCCCCAGACGGTCGAGTCGATCAACCACGCCAAGGCCGCCGGCGTACCCATCGTCGTTGCCGTCAACAAGATCGATAAGCCGGGAGCCAACCCCGACCGTGTGCGTCAGGAGCTCACCGAGTACGGAGTCATCCCCGAGGAGTGGGGCGGACAGAACATGTTCGTCAACATTTCGGCTAAGCAGAAGATCGGTATCGACGACCTTCTGGAGACCGTGCTGCTTCAGGCCGACGTGCTCGAGCTCAAGGCCAACCCGGACACCTTTGCCTCCGGCAACGTCCTCGAGGCCAAGCTCGACAAGGGCCGCGGCTCGGTCGCTACCGTGCTCGTGACTCGCGGTACCCTGCACGTGGGCGATACGCTGGTCGCTGGCCTTACCTACGGCCGCGTCCGCGCCATGCTCGACCCCAAGGGCCGCGCTGTCACCGAGGCTGGTCCCTCCGACGCCGTCGAGATTTTGGGCCTGCAGTCCGTGCCCAACGCCGGCGATGAGTTCCGCGTGTTCGAGGACGAGCGCGAGGCTCGTGCCCTGGCCGACGAGCGTTCGCTCAAGGCCCGTATCGAGGAGCAGAGCCGCGTCAAGCACGTCACGCTCGAGAACCTCTTCGAGACCATTGCCGACGCCGAGGTCAAGGAGCTCAACCTGATCATCAAGGCCGACGTCCAGGGTTCCATCGAGGCCCTTCAGGACTCGCTCGACAAGATGGATCAGTCCGAGGTTCGCATCAACACGATCCACTCCGCCGTTGGCGCCATCAACGAGACCGACGTCGTTCTGGCCGACGCCTCCAACGCCATCATCATCGGCTTTGGCGTCCGTCCCGACGGTAAGGCCCGCTCCGCCGCCGAGCGCGAGGGCGTCGAGATCCGTTGCTATGACGTCATCTACAAGTGCCTCGAGGAGCTTGACGCCGCCCGTATCGGCATGCTCAAGCCCACCGAGGTCGAGGTCGCCACGGGTACCGCGACCGTCCTGGACACCTTCAAGGTGCCCAAAGTCGGTATCGCCGCCGGTGTCCGCGTCGAGGAGGGCGAGATCGCCGCGACCGATTCCGTGCGTCTGGTGCGCGACGGCATCGTGGTCTTCAACGGCAAGATCGCCTCGATGCGCCACTACAAGGACGAGGCCAAGAGCCTCAAGAGTGGTTCCGAGGGCGGCATTGGCCTGGAGAACTTCCAGGACATCAAGCCCGGCGACCAGATCGAGGGTTACCGCATCGACCAGGTTGCCCGTACCGAGTAGGGGGTAGCGCTATGAAGCAAACGCAGGCAACCCGCCGTCTGGGCGAGCAGCTTCGCGAGAAGCTCGGTTATATCCTGCTCTTTGAGGTTTCCGATCCGCGTCTCGACCTGGTTACTTTGACCGCGGTCGAGGTCGCGGTGGACCGTTCGTTCGCGCGCGTGTACGTGTCGTGCGATGCGAGCCGATACGACGAGGTCATGGAGGCGCTCGCTAGCGCTAAGGGCCGTATCCGCAGCCTGTTGGCTCGCTCGCTCGATTGGCGTGTTACGCCCGAGCTCGATTTTCGCATCGATCGCTCGACCGATGAGGCCGAGCGCATCACGCGTGCGCTGGAAAACGTTCCCGCCACGCTTGCGATCGAAAAGGACGAGGACGGCTATCCGATAGCGGATGCCGCCCAGGAGGCAGCTTTAGATGACTAATTCCGCCGACCTCGCTTCGTGCGAGTCTGCAGATATTCAGCGACGCATCCTCGAGCTCATCGAGGGTGCGTCCTCCATTGCGATTTCGGGACACACTTCTCCCGATGGCGATGCCTTGGGCTCCGTATTGGGTCTGGGCCTTTCGCTCATGAAGTTTTTCCCCAACAAGGACATTGCGCTTCTGCTGGCAGACGATGACCCGGTTCCGCGCATCTACCGCTTTATGGAGGGTGCCGACCGTTTGGTTCCGGCATCTGCGTACACCGGCAATCCTGACCTGTTCATCTCGGTGGACGTGCCGGTCGTCGAGCGCCTCAATAATTCCGCCGAGGTGCTTCGTCGTTCCAAGCATGTGGTGTGCTTTGATCACCATCCGGCGCGTGAGGAGTTTGCCGAGCTGAGCCTGAGGCGCGTTGAAGCTGCAGCCTGCGCTATGATCATCGACCGCTTCTTGGACAATTGCGGCATTGTCGCACGTGATGGCGTTGCGACCTGCCTGCTGTGTGGCTTGGTTACCGATACCGGCCGTTTCCAGTACCAGAATGCCGATGCTGCCGCCTTCCATGCGGCCTCGCGTCTTGTTGCCCACGGTGCCGATCCGGCGCGTGTGGCTCTCGAGGTCTATCAGAGCATGCGCGTTGAGTTTTTGCATCTCAAGTCCATCGTTATGGGCCGCATCAAGACAGTGGCGCACGGGCGCGTGGCGTATAGCTATGCCTACCAGAGCGACCTTGAGGCCTGCGGCGTCACCTCGGACGAGTGCGACGGCCTGGTTGATGTGGTGCGTTCGGTGATGGGCGTCGAGGTCTGCATGTTCTTAAAGGGCATTGAGGGCGATACCAAGGTGCGTGGCAACCTGCGCTCCAAGGGCGACCTCGATGTGTCCGAGATTGCTGCCAACTTTGGCGGTGGCGGGCATCATGCCGCCGCCGGCTTTTCCAACAACGGAACAATTCGCGAGACGCTCGCCGTGGCACTTCCCATGCTGGCCGAGCTGGTGGGGGAGGATCCCGCTTCGGTGACCGTCGAGCTCTAACTTATTGGATGGTACATGGCTCGTCGTACGCCTTCTCAATTGAATATGCTGCTCGCCGTCGATAAGCCGGTGGGCTGCACGTCCCATGACGTGGTCTCGCAATGCCGACGCGCTCTCCATGAGCGGCGCGTCGGCCATGCCGGTACGCTCGACCCCATGGCATCGGGTGTCATGGTTGTGGGCGTGGGTCAGGCCACCCGTTTGCTGGGTATGCTCACGCTCAATACGAAAAACTACGTCGCCGACATTTCGTTTGGCTCCGAGACCAATACCGATGATGCGGAGGGCGAGGCGGTCCGCACGGTGGCTGTTGCCGACGAGCTCCGCGATCCTGCCTATGCGCGTGAGCGCTTGGCCGCCATGCTGGGTCCGCAGATGCAGGTGCCGCCGGCGTTTTCGGCTATCTCGGTCAATGGCGTTCGCGCCTACAAGTCTGCTCGCGAGGGCAATGCGGTGGACCTACCTCCGCGCCCCGTCGAGGTCTATGCCGCCGACCTGATCGCCGTGGGCGGCGAGGGTGATACGTGTGTGTGGACCGTGGCGTTTTCGGTAAGCAAGGGCACCTATATCCGTGCGCTCGCTCGCGACTTGGGCCGCGCCTGCGAGAGCGCCGCGCACATTTCCGCGCTGCGCCGCACGGCCTCCGGTGTTGTTTCCATTGGCGCTTGTCATGCGGTCGAGGAGCTTTCTCCCGAGTCCGCGGCTGGCTTTGCCCTGGATCCCATTGCGGCCCTGGGCGCCACACGTGTTGACTTGCCGGGCAATCTTGCCGACGACCTGCTCTGCGGCCGACGCATTCCCGTTGAGCGTGCGCTTGCCGATTTCGATGCCTCGAAGGCGCCGTTTGCGTTGGTGCTCGATGGGGGACTCAAGGCGCTCGCCCGCATTGAGGGCGGCCGCTTTGTCATGGAGCACGTGTTTCCGCAGGCAATCGGCGGTGTTCGATGATGTTGTCCGTTCGCGAGCTCGCGCGTATCTTTTTCGCGGGCGAGTCGGACGAGGCTCGCATCGTTGCTGCCGATGCATTTGATGAGTGCGAGCACTTGGGTGCTGCCTCCATCGCCATCGGCGTTTTCGATGGTGTGCACCGTGGACACCAGGAACTCATCGAAGCGCTTGTCTGTGATGCCCGTGCCCATGGCTGTAAGGCGGTCGTGGTTACCTTCGATCCCGACCCGGACGTCGTGGTGAGCCCTTCGCCCGCTCAAAAATTGATGACGACGGCCGACCGTCTGCATGCCCTGGCTCAAACTGGGGTCGATGCGGTGGTGGCCGTTCCCTTTACGCCTGAGGTTGCGGCGCTTGACCATGTTGCTTTTCTCTCGCTGGTGTCGCGTCTGGTCGACATTCGATCGATTCGCGTTGGCAGCGACTTTAGGCTGGGTCGTGGCGGTGCTTCTGGTGTTGACGAGATGCGCGCCTGGGGTGCCGAGCGCGGCGTTGACGTATACGGGCACGACTTGCTTTGCGAGGGCGGTGAGGCCATTTGCGCCACCCGCATTCGTCATGAGCTGAGACAGGGCCATGTGGAGCTTGCTGCTGAGTTACTCGGCCGTCCGTATATGGTGCGTGGCGGTGTTATTCGCGGCCGTCACGAGGGTTCTGGCATGGGCTTTCCCACGGCAAACCTGCAGGTTCCCGACGGTATTCAGGTGCCTGCCGATGGCGTGTATGAGGGTCTGGTGCTGGTCGATGACACCGCGTGGCCCGCTGCCGTGAACGTCGGACTGCCGCCGACGTATGCCGACGATGCGGCATCTGCACATCTTGAGGCTAACTTAATTGGTTATACGGGCGACCTGTACGGCGCTTCCGTTTCGCTTGCGTTTACGCGCTGGCTGCGTCCCTCGCGTGTGTTCGATTCGCTGGATGAGTTGATCGCGACCGTCGAGGGTAATATCGAGGACATTCGTCATAACTTGGGTGAGCAGGGGGTGAGCATCCGTGATTAGTGATGAGGAAAAAGACCAGGTACGCGCTGCGTCCGACCTCGTTGCCATCGTGCAGGAAACGGTTGAGCTCAAGCCCCGCGGCCATGAGTTTTGGGGCTGCTGCCCCTTCCATGGCGAAAAGACGCCGTCCTTCCACATTATTCCCGCCACGCAGGTGTGGCATTGCTTTGGCTGCGGCGAGGGTGGCGACGTCTTCACCTATATCATGAAGCGCGAGAACCTGAGCTTTCCCGAGTCAATTCGTTATTTGGCCGATCGCGCGGGTATTGAGCTGCATGACACCGGAGATCGCCGCGAGCGCGGTACCAAGCGTGCCCGCATCTACGATCTGTGCGCCGAGACCGCCCAGTTCTACCACACCATGCTTATGCGCGGTAAGGACGGTCGTCCGCGCGAGTACTTTGCCAGCCGCGGCATGGGTGGCGACGTCTGCCGCCGCTACTGCCTGGGCTTTGCACCAGGCCGTAACGCGCTGGTGTCGCACCTGTCCCAGGCGGGTTTTACCCCGCAGGAGATGATCGACGCCAATGTTGCCGTGAGCCGCGGGCGCGGGCAGCTTGCCGACCGCTTCTACGACCGTGTGATGTTCCCCATCTTTGACGAGCAGGGTCACAACATTGCCTTTGGCGGTCGCATTATGGGCGACGGCCAGCCTAAGTACCTCAACACCGCCGAGACGAGCGTGTTTCATAAAAAGCGAAACCTCTACGGTTTTAATTGGGCCAAGGAGTTTATCGTCGCGCAGGATACCGCCATCGTGGTGGAGGGCTATACCGATTGCATCGCCTGCTGGGAGGCGGGGATTAAAAACGTTGTCGCCACGCTGGGCACCGCGCTCACGGAGCATCATGTAAAGACGCTCACCCGCTTTGCCAAGCGCATCGTGTATATGTTCGATGGCGATGCCGCGGGCCAGAAGGCCGCCCGCCGCGCGATTCAGTTTATCGAGCAGGATTCGATGGACCTGCGCTGCGTGGTACTGCCCGACGGCAACGACCCTATGGAGTTTATTACGGCGCACGGCGGCCAGGAGCTGCAGGCGCGCATCGACGCGGCCGAGCCGCTCATGGACTTTGTCTACCGTTCGCTGCAGGAGTCGAGCGACATCACCACGCCGGGCGGTCGCGCCAAGGCGCTCGAGGATGCGCTGACGCTCATCTATCCGCTGCGCGATAGCTATATGATCGACACGTACTTTATCCAGATTGCCGACCTGCTGGGTTTGGATCTGGAGACCGTGCGCGCGAGCTCGGGCCGTGTGTTTCGCGATGTCGCCAAGCGCGAGGATGCGGAACGACGTCGTGAGCAGAACTATGAGCGCCAGCGGGCACAGGCTGAGCGGTCCGGTAGCGCGGGCGGTCGGGCGTCGGGTTCTCGCGATGCCGGTCGCGGTGCTTGGGCATCGGGCGCGACGCCGCCGGTGTCCGCGCCGGTCGAAGAAGAGCCGTACGACTACGTCCCGCTCGATGCCTACGATGCCGCGCCCGTGGAGGTTGTCGACGACCTGCCGCCGATCGATGTGCCTGATGGTATGGGCTCTGTTCCTGTGCCTGATGGTTCGGACGCACCGGCTACGGCGGCGCCGATGGTTCTTACCGATCTTGAACGCAAGTCCTTGGCGGGGGAGCGTGAACTGCTGACCATGCTCACGAGCTACCCCGACCTGTTCCGCACGTATGCCGATCGCATCTGCTCCATCGAGTGGGTTGACCCACGTCACGAGTCCATCGCATGGGCCGTTCTGGCAACGCCGCCGGGAACCGATCCTGCAGCCTGCATGGATGCGGCGCGCTCGGTGTGTCCCGAGGCGGCAACGCTTGTGAGTGCCGGGCGCATCTCGGCGACGAGCAAGCACCCCACCGAGACGAACATCGTGTTTATGCTCGATACGCTTGAGCTCTACACCATCAAACGCCGCATGCGTGCCGCACAGGCCAAGCTGCGCCAGGACCGTTCGCTCGATGATGAGGCCCGTCGCGCGCTAACCATGCAGGCCGCGCAGGATTCGCAGCGTCAGCGCGAACTGCAAAAGTCAATCGGCGGCGTGGCGGACCCGTTCCGTTTGATTGGCCTGGAGGCCGCAGGCACCGAACAAGCCTAGATGTTGTGGTCAACCAGCGTATTCTCGCCTATATCCAGCCCTCTTTTTGGGTATAGACGTCAATGTGTGTGCTAAAGTATTGAGTCCTGTGGACTATGAAGGGAGAATCTGTGCCAAAAAAGACTGAGAGCACGGGTACTGGGCTGGAATCCTACGTTGCAAAGCTTATGGGCAACGGCTCAAACAGGACTTCGGTAACCGAGGACGAGATTCAGGTCGCCCTGAAGGATATCGATGTTTCTGACGAGCAGCTCACCGCGGTGTATTCCGCGCTGCGCAACAGCGGCATCCAGATTATCTCCGCGAGCGGTAACGACGACGCCCCCATGGACGTCGACGATGATGATAACGATACCGATACCGACGATTTCGATGATGACGACGAGCACGATTCCGGCTCGCTCGACGATCATGAGCTCAAGATGGCCCGTCAGGCCGACGCCGAGATGGGTTCTTCCAAGAGCAAGAAGAAGCGCACCGTGCGCACGTCCCGTTCACGCTCCCGTGTGCGTGGCATCGATGCCTCTACGGTGATGCTGACCGGCGATCCGGTTCGTATGTACCTCAAGGAGATCGGCAAGGTCGACCTGCTGACCGCCTCCGAAGAGGTCGATCTGGCCATGAAGATCGAGGCCGGTCTCGAGGCCACCGAGAAGCTCGAGGCTGCCGAGGCAGGCGAGCTCGAGCTCACGCGTTCCGAGATGCGTCGTCTTACGCGCATTGAGAACGTGGGCCTCGAAGCCAAGCAGGCACTCATCAGCGCAAACCTGCGTCTGGTCGTCTCCATCGCCAAGCGCTATGTCGGCCGCGGCATGCTGTTCCTTGACCTGATTCAGGAGGGCAACCTCGGTCTGATTCGCGCCGTCGAGAAGTTCGACTACCAGAAGGGCTTCAAGTTCTCCACGTACGCCACGTGGTGGATCCGTCAGGCCATCACGCGCGCCATCGCCGACCAGGCCCGTACCATCCGTATTCCCGTGCACATGGTCG
>CAJKGV010000046.1:0-11096 GCA_905199455.1 Collinsella aerofaciens
TAAACGTTTTAGGGATAACGACGGCAGCGTAGTACGCGCCCGACTTAACGCCCTCAATCGCCTTATCACGGTCGTTGAGGACGACCCAGTCGAAGTTCTCGTTGCCGCGCAGGGTGGCGGTTACGTTTTCGCCCACGTTGACCTCGACGGGAATCAGATCGCTCTCGTAACCCTCATCGGTGTTGACCACTGCAATCTTAAGGTTGCCGGTATTGCCGTAGGGATCCCAGCTTCCGGCGATGTTAAACCATGCATAGAGACATGGCACGATGATCAGGCCCATCACGACGACCATGCCGATCACGGAGCGAGACACGTTTTGGACATCGCGCTTAAACAGGTGCAGGATGTTTTTCATTTATGCCTCACCTCCTTTAGAGTGCTTGCCAAGCGAGGTGGTGTCCCCGTCGTTTCCGTTTACGTTGTCAGCGCCGTCGGCATCTTGAGCCTTACGATGCGCACCGATATGCGACAGACGGCTCGTAGGCTGTTCGCCTCCCTTGGCGCCACGCTCGCTGGCGTTGAGACCAAACATGCGACGGGCGGCAGGGATGGCAGCCGTGTGCTCGCGCATCTCGCGGCGAAGGTCCTCGTCCGAAAGCGCCGAGATACGCATCTGGGTATTGAGGCTCGCACGGATGTATTCGATGTTGATGAGCCAGCCGCAGATGGCGATAACCGAAATGATCCAGATAACGAGCAGGATGATCTTGCCGTTATTGTCGATATCGAGCACCGTCGAAAGCACAAAGAGCAGAACCTGCACGCCTACCACGGCGGCAAAACCGCCCTTGATGTAGTACGGGTAGCGATGCTCAAACGCCACGGCATGATCGAGCAGCTCGCGACGGTACGAATCCGAATCGAGCATGACGCGCATGGCCGTGCGCAGCGAATAGCGCTGGCGCGGCAGGTCGTTGGACTCGCAGATCATGAGGCCCGTCGTGGAAAGCTGCTTGTCAAAGAGCAGGTTGAGGTTGAGCAGCAGCGGACGCAGCTGCAAGCCAATAAAGAGTGCGATGGCAAGGAATACGCCCAGGATGCACAGGTTGAACAGGTAGTTGAACGAATACATGCCACCGACGGTCTCGCGCAGCAGGTTGATGCCATAGGTGAAGGGCAGCAGCGGATGCAGCCATTGGAAGAAGCCGGGCATCATCTCGATGGGATACATGCCCGACGAGCCGGGGATCTGCACAATGACGAGGATGACGCCAATGGCTTTACCGATATGCTTAAACGTGGTGGACAGCGCATAGATGATGTTGACGTAGGTGAACGAAATAGCGATGCCGCCCAGTACAAAGAGCAGCGGATTGACGCACTGAACGCCAATGACCAGATCTCCCACCGTAACGATGATAGCCTGCAACGCACCCAGGATCACCAGCAGCAGCCAGCGGCCAAAGTAGCCCTGACGCGCCGTAAAGCTACCGATGCCCTCGCGGTCGACCTCGAGTTTATAGATAGCGATGAGCACATAGCCGCCTACCCACAGCGCCAGATTGGTGTAGAAGGGCGCGATGCCCGAGCCAAAGCTCTTGACCGGATAGATTGACTTGGACGTCAGCTCAACCGGAGATGCCATGAAATCTGCCACGTCATTGACGTCGACGTCCATGAGGTCGGCTAACTCGCCCATAGACTCAGAGGTCTGCAGCGCCGCAATGTCATTGGCGGCGGTCACGAGCTTGTCCTGAACCTTGGCAAGGGAGGCGTCGGTTTGGGACAGCGTGGTCTTTGCCTGCTTGAGCGTGGCGTCGAGCTGCGCCAGCGTGCCGCGCGCGCTCGCTATCGTGGGGGTCATACCCGACACAATGCCGGTCAAATCGCCCGAAACGGCGGCAAAGGAGTCAAGCGCGCTCGAAGCCTTCGGAAGTGCGTTCTGACCCAGATCGGTCTGAGCCTGACCGAGGTTAGCCGTACCGGTCTGAATTGCCGCGTTGAGTGCGTTGCTCGCGTTCGAGATTGCCGTAGCGTCGTTTGCCATGGCGCTCGATTGTGCAGAAAGGCCATCCTTGATGCTCTGCAGCTTCTGGTTTTGCTCGCGAAGCGAATCGATGGTCGATACAATGCGCGCGTCAATTTCCTCGGAACCTGTCGACGTGTCATTAACGAGAATCTCCAAGTGCCCGATAACGGCCTTATTGTGATCGATCGTCGCCTGGAGAGACTCGAGCGAGTTGTCGATGCGGGTGGTCGTAGATGTGACCGTACCCGTTAGCTTGCCAATCGCAGCGTTCGCGGAGGCTGACGTCTTGGTGAGTGCAAGGCTACCTTCCGAGAGTGCCTTGGAGAGCGAGGTGATAGAGTTGCCCGCCGTGGCGCGAGCCTCGCCCAGCAGGTCGTTGCCCTGGGAGATTGCCTGCGTCAGCGACGGTGCCTGACCTTGCAAGCCGGCAAGCGCCGCATCAGCCGAGGCGATAGCGCCACTCGTCTTATCGATGGCGGCATTCATATCGCCAATCGAATCGCGCACCTCACCCAAGGTGTCGGATGCCTCGGACACCGAACTTGTCAGCGAGTCCTGAGTCTGGGTTGCCTTGTCCTTTAAATCGACACCGGCATCCTTGGCGATACTGGCAACAGTCTCGCCCACCGTGGAGACAAACTCCGAGTTGATCTGCTCCTCGATGGTGTTGGCACCGGTATCGGTGACCTTGGGCGCAATGGCGCTCTTCTTCTCATTGACGTAATAGGTGAGCTTCGGCTGATGGTAATTGCCATCGAGCATCGAGACAAGATTGTCGGAGAAGTTCTTGGGGATTACGATCGCCGCGTAGTATTCCCCGCTCTCGACGCCCTCTTTGGCATCGGCAGCCGAGTCGACGAAGGTCCAGCCCAGCTGATCGTTTTCCTTGAGCTGGTCGACCACCTTATCGCCTGCATTGAGCTCGCCCACCAAGTCATTCTGGGTGCCCTGATCGTTGTTGGCGATGGCGATTTTAATGCCCTGGGTATTTCCGTACGGATCCCAGTTGGCAACGATGTTGTACCAGGCATACAGCGAGGGAATGACGCACACGCCCAAGGTAACCACCAGGGCGACGGGGTTCATAAGCAGTCGCTTAATGTCGCGCTTAAATATCGCAAAGGAGACCTTTGCGTTGGATAGTTTGCTGCCGAGACTCACGCTTGGACCATCCATCCTGTCGTTGAATCAAATCGTACTATCAAAAACCATTGTACGTAGGCGCTTTAGCGTCTCGAAGCACAATGGTATTGAGTTTTGCGGGTAGCAATATACTACGAAGATTAGTTAACGTACAGTTGTACAGTATCTCAAATTTCAGCAGGTCACAAAACCACAACCCGCACAAATTAGCAATCCGAATAGTCATCGGGGGCGTTCTTAAACGACTACTCAAACAAGAACGTCCCCGATGACTACTTAGGGCCACGAAAGCGTCGCAGGTTGAGCATAAGTCAGCGAAAACGCCCCTAAGCGAGCAAGGTGACGTGAAAGAGGAGGGAAGCGTACTTTGGTACGCGGCCGACGATTGAACGTCAGATTGCCGCTTAGGGGCGTTTGCAGCGTCGAGTAGTTACGCGGTTCGTAGAACCGCGTAACTACCCAATTACATAAGCTCGCAGACAGCTGCTGCGAAGGCAACGGGGTCCTCAGGGAGGATGCCCTCGACCAGCAGGGCCTGATCGTAGAGCAGGCCGGAGTACTGCTTGATCTTGTCGGCGTCGCCGGCCTTCTGGGCAGCGACGAGCTTGGCGAAGACCGGGTGTTTGGCGTTGAGCTCGAGCACGCGCTGGCTCTTGGGCATACCGTCGGGCGCGCCCTCAGGACCCTTCTGAAGCACCTTCTCCATCTCGAGCGAAAGCGGACCCTCGGTGGTGATGCAAGCGGGGGCATCGGTCAGGCGCGCGGAGACGGCAACTTTCTCGACCTTGTCACCGAGCGCCTCCTTCATAGCGCTAAAGAGGTCCTCGTTCTCCTTGGTGGCGTCCTCGGCCTCCTTCTTCTCGTCCTCGGTCGCCAGATCAAGATCGCCAGTCGCGACGTTCTTGAGCTCCAGGTGACGATCCTCGACCTCGGGCTCGGCACCGTCGGCAACGGCCTTCTCGGCAGCCTCGCGGGCGGCGTCGTCTTCGTAGATCTTAGGCATATCGGCGGCAACGTACTCACGCATAGCCTGGAACGTAAACTCATCCACATCCTGCGTCAGCAACAGCACGTCATAGCCGCGCTCGAGCACGCCCTTTACCACGGGCATCTTGGCCAAGCGCTCACGCGAGTCGCCGGCGGCGTAGTAGATGGCCTTCTGATCCTCGGGCATGCCCTTGGCATACTCGGCCAGGGTAATCATCTTCTGCTCCTTGGCAGACCAGAACAGTAGCAGGTCGGCGAGCTCATCGGCCTTCATGCCATAGCTCGAGTAGATGCCGTACTTAAGGCCGCGGCCAAAGTTCTCAAAGAACTTCTCGTAGGCCTCGCGGTCGTTGTCGCGCATGTCCTCAAGATCGGCAGTGATCTTCTTCTCGACACGCTTGGCAATGGCCTTGAGCTGACGGTTCTGTTGCAGCGTCTCACGCGAAATATTGAGCGTCACGTCGGCAGAGTCCACGACACCGCGCACAAAGTTGTAGTAGTCGGGCAGCAAGTCGTCGCACTTCTCCATAATCAGCACGTTGGAACTGTAGAGCGCCAGGCCCTTCTCGTAGTCCTTGCTGTACAGATCGAACGGGGCGCGACCCGGCACAAACAGCAGCGCATCGTACTCAAGCGTACCCTCGGCATGGAAGCTGATAGTGCGCGCGGGATCGTCAAAGTCGTGGAACGTGGACTTGTAGAACTCGTTGTAATCCTTCTGCTCAACGTCGGAGCTGCGCTTTTTCCAAATCGGCGTCATGGAGTTGATGGTCTCGAGCTCCTGGTAGTCCTCGTACTCGGGCTTGTAGTCGTCGCCGGCGTCCTCGGGCTTGGGTTTCTGGCGGCTCTTGCTCACCATCATCTGAATCGGGTAGCGCACATAGTTGCTGTACTGCTGAATCAGGCTCTTGAGGCCCCACTCGGTCAGGAAGCGATCGTAGGTCTCGGCCTCGCCGTCGGCGTCGAGCTTCTCGTTCTCGCGCAGCGTCAGGATGACATCGGTACCGTGCTCAGCACGCTCGCCATCCTCGATGGTGTAGCCCTCAAGACCGTCGGACTCCCAAACGTGGGCGGTGTCCTCGCCATAGGCGCGGCTGACAACCTTTACGTGGCTGGCAACCATAAAGGCAGAGTAGAAGCCCACGCCAAACTGACCGATGATGTCGACATCGGAACCCTGCTGCTCGGCGTTCTCAGTCTTAAACTCCTCGGAGCCGGAATGGGCGATGGTGCCCAGATTGCGCTCGAGCTCCTCGGCGGTCATGCCGATACCGTTATCCGAAATGGTGATGGTACGGGCATCTTTATCAAAGGAAACACGGATGGCCAGGTCGCCCTGGTCGAGCTTGACACTCGGATCCTGCAGGCTCTTAAAGTTGAGCTTGTCGACGGCATCGCTCGCGTTGGAGATAAGCTCGCGCAGGAAGATTTCCTTATTGGTGTAGATGGAGTTGATCATGAGGTCGAGCAGTTTTTTGCTCTCGGTCTTAAATTGACGCATGTGCAGTCCTTTCGCGCTACCCCCGTCCGCAAAAACGGCCCGGTTGCCCGAGCCGCATTGCAGACCTGCTATGTTCAGACTTAGATTTTATAACCCATTAGCGCGCATATATACATACGGAATCGAAAAACTGTATGTCCAAACGCTCTGATGCACCAATTGCCAAGGAGTGTCCCCGACTGCCGGCAGGAAAGGAACGTCCCTATCTGCCATCTACGCGCTTGGCCATCCAAACATGGGGCTGGCCCTCGTCTTCGTAGTCCACCGGGGCAATCTGCGTGTAACCCGCCTTGGCATAGAGTGGTAGCACGTATTCCTGCGCGTGCAGCTTAATGAGCTTGGAGCCGGCATCACGCGCGCACGTATCACTGGCCTCGACAATCTTGCTCGCCAAACCGCGACGGCGCATGCTCGGCAGCACGGCCACGCGCCCCATAATGTAGGTCTCCCCCGCCGCGACGCCTTCGTCCAAGTCGCACGCCGGCAAAACTGGGGCTTCGGCATCTGCCGCGTACTCCAGTTCCTCGGGAAACACGCGCGAGCAGCCGGCAAGCTCGCCGTCTACATAGAGTGTCACATGAATGCAGTTCGGATCCTCGTCGATAGCGTCGAACTCATTCTCGTAGCCCTGCTCGTCCATAAAAACGACGCGGCGCACCAACGCCGCGTCGTCAAAGCATCCCGTCTTAAGTTGGATATCCATAGCTGCCCTTTCATTCAACGCGAACGTTAGGGACAGATTTTAGCGAAAATGAGCTCCGCGCACGCTAAACTTCGCGCGAGCCTTCGCCAGGCAGTCGTAATGACCCACGTTATGGGCATCGCTCGCGATGAAGCTGTACAGGTTCTGATCGAACAGGCGCTGCGCCGGCTTTTTCTCGCGACCAAAGCGACCGCCGGCAATAAAGTCCGCCGAAGCCTGCAGCTTGCAGCCCATATCGACCAGGCGCTCCGCCACGCTTACATCCTTTTGAACCGCACGATAGCGCTCAGGATGAGCGATGATCACCTGGTAGCCACGGCACTGCAAATCGTAAATCGTGTTCTCGTACTCTCTAAACGCATACGCATCGGCATGCGTCGAAAGCTCGAGCAGAAACTCGTTGGTCCCATCGAAATGCAAGTGCTCCGCGGCATCGATACCAAGTTCAACGAGCTTTCGATGGTTGACCTCGAAGCCCATCTGGAGCGGAAAACCGTCAGCGTTATCGCGCAGCAGCTCAAAGGCATCCCACATCTTGTCGTAATCAAAATAGGGATCACGGCAGTGAGGAGTGCAAACGATTCTGGTTACACCGGCCCGCTTGGCAGCCTCGAGCATCGCCAAGCTCTCTTCGAGATCGGCGGCGCCGTCGTCTACACCCGGCAAGATATGGCAATGAATGTCACGCATAGGTCGGCCTTAATCAACTAAACGTTTGCTCGGTTGGTGAAGATGCCCTTTTTGGAAGTGCCCTGATCGTCGGAGCCCTTCTTAACCTTCTTACCGTCCTTGGTGTAGTAAGAATAGTAGTACTCGCTGGTCTCGGTCTCACAGTAATTCATGACGGTACCGATGAGCTTGACCTTCTCGGACTTCTTAAGCTGGGCGATAGCGTTGAGCGCCTCTTCGCGCTTGGTAAAGTCCTCGCGCACCACGAACAGCGCGCCGTCGGTCAAGCTGGCAATCTCGGCAGCATCGATGAAGGTGCCGACCGGAGGAGCATCGAAGATGACGTACTGGAACTTGGCGGACAGTGCCTTTACCAGCTTGGCAAAGCGATGGGAGACGATGATGTCGGCAGGATTGGGAATGTGCGGCTCGGCATCGAGGAAGTAGAAGTTCTTCTGACCCGTCTCGACAATTGCCTGGTCAATGGAGATCTGCTCGGAAAGGACCGCATAGAGTCCGCCGCGCGAACGAACGCCGAGCATATCGGAAAGGGACCTGCGGCGCATATCGGCCTCGACCAGGAGCACGGACTTGCCGCTCGTGGCGATTGCCTGAGCAAGGTTAATGGAAACCGTAGACTTGCCCTCGTTGGGAATCGAGGAGGTAACGGTGATGGTGCGAATGGGGTCATCCACGCTCGCAAAGCGGATGTTGGCCAGAAGGGTCTTGGCGGCATTCTGTACAACGAGCTTATCGGTGTTCTTTGCCTTAGCCATGCCTATTTACCACCTTTCATAGCCGGAATTCGGCCAACAACGGGAATACCCAGGAGCTCTTCTGCCTCTTCGGCACCGCGGATGCGGGTATTGAGCATGTCTGCCAAAACGACATAGGCAACTGCGATAAAGATACCGGCGAGGAACGCGACGGCAATATACAGCGTGCGCTTGGGGCCGCTGGGGGCTTCGGGGGTCTTAGCCTCGTCGATAACGTTGATGCTCTGGGCAGCGCCGACGTTCTGAGCGACCGTACTCACCGAGCTGGCAATGGCCTTTGCGACCTCAGCCGTCTCCTTGGCATCGGTGCCGGTAACCGAAAGCGTAATGACACGCGTGGTGGTCTCGGAGGAAACAGACACCTTGTAGTCATCCAAATCGGTGAGGCCCAGTTCTTTGGCGGCGCCGCTCTTAACGCTATCGCTATCCAGCAGCGTGGCGATATCGTTGGAAAGCATCTGGCTCGCCGAGAGATCGTTGTAGCTCATCTGACCGCTATCGTCGGTCTTGGCGAGAATGTACATGCTCGTCGTCGCGGTATAGGTGTTGTCCATCGCAACGAAGGACACGATGCCCATAGCGATCGCGCAGACCACCGGAAGGGTGATGACCAGCTTGAGGTGCTTCTTCAGCAGCTGGAACAGTTCGAGAAGGGTCATGCAGCTTGCCTTTCATTTCCCCAGTTCGGATTGACAAAACTGTCCGTATGTTATCGCATCTTTTTACCGAGACCAAACTCTATACATAAGAAACAGGCTCTCCTGTAAAAATGTCGGAAGCAATCGTAAAATTGCACAACAACGCCGCACCCGAAAGTCAAATGCGGCGTCTACATCAATATCTATGTTGTATCGCTATGCGAATGGCTCGTCCTGCTGTATGGGAAACGTCACCGTAATGGTGGTTCCCACGCCCAACTCGCTCGACAGATCGAGCGTGGCGTGATGATACAGGGCCGCATGCTTGACAATGGCAAGCCCCAGGCCGGTTCCGCCGCGTGCCTTGGACCTACTCTTGTCCACGCGATAGAACCGCTCAAATACCTTGCCCTGTTCTTCAGGCGCGATACCGATTCCCGTGTCGGCGACAGCGAGGAACGGATGGCCTTCGTCGTTGGTGCCGCACTGCAGCGTAACCGTACCGCCGGGCCGATTGTAGCGGATGGCGTTGCTTGCCAGATTATAGATGAGCTCGTCAATCAAGCGCGACACGCCTTCGATGACCACAGGCTTGGTCTCATGACTTATCGTCACATTCGCCTGACGGGCAACCTGTTCAAGGCGCTGCTCAACCGCGTAGATCGCACGCGAGAGCTCAATAGGCTCCGTGGACCCAATGGGCACTGCCTCGCCTTCAGTTGCACGTTCGGCCTCGTCCAAGTTAGACAGCGTAAGGATGTCGTTGACAAGCGCTGCCAAGCGGCCCGCCTCACGATAGATGCGACCGCCAAAGTTGCGCAGGTCGTCCTCGCCCTCGACCATGCCATTTGCGATGAGCTCGGCATAGCCCGAAATCGCCGTAAGCGGCGTCTTGAGCTCATGGGTGATATTCGCCGTGAACTCGCGGCGCATACGGTCGTTATCCGCTAGCACCGCCATTTGGCGCTTGAGTTCCTGGCGCTGCGACTCGATACGCTCAAGCATGGGGACCATCTCGGCATAGGCGTGCTCATAGCTACGGCGTGGGTGATCCAAATCCACCTCTTGCAACGGCGCGATGATGGCACGGGACTCACGGCGCGCCATAAAAAACGAGAGTACTGCACCCGCTGCTGCGATAAGCAGCATCGGCGCCAGCATCGACAGCAAAATCGCCGCAACGCCAGGCTGGGCCTGCGCCAAGCGAACGACCTGGCCGTTATCAAGGGTGACAGCGCGATACAGCATAATCTCGTCGAGTGTAGAGCTTGCGCGCTCCGCGGAACCCGAACCACTCTCAAAGGCCTCGATGACCTCGGGGCGATCGCCATGGTTGGGCAGTGTGGAAGGCGACGCCTCGTTGTCGTAGGCAACAGATCCGTCCTTATTGATCAGCGTGATACGAAGATCCTCGCGATCGAGGCTTCGCAAGAACGGAATGGGCTCCTGCTGCTCGTCGAGGGCGGCAGCAATGAGCTCAGTTTCCTGCGCCAGATTGGCACTCGTGGCATCCGCCAAAGTGTTTTGCACAAAGAACGCGCCCAGCACCGTAAACGCCACGATAACCGCCATGGCGCAGACAAAGATCGTCACAAAAACGCGGTGCGACAGCGTATGTTTTCCCTGGGGGGCGAAGACCACGGGTTACTCCTCCGATGCGGTGGCCGCGGTGTCGTCGCCTTCGGCACCATCACCGGCAGAAGGCTCGGCCAAGCGGTAACCCACGCCGCGCACGGTCTCGATGGCGCTGGCATGCTCGCCCAGTTTTTGGCGAAGCGTCTGCACATGCACGTCGACGGTGCGCGAACCGCCGTCGAAGTCCCAGCCCCACACGCTCTGCAGCAACGACTCGCGGGTAAAGACCACGCCGGGCTTGCGCATGAGGTACTCGAGCAGGTCGAACTCGCGCAGGGTGAGCTTAAGCGGCTCGCCGGCAACGGTCACCTCGCGATGGCTGGGCGAGAGCACGATGTCGCCCACGCTGAGCACATCGCTCGCCTGCTTGACCATGCCGCCGCGACGCAGCAGTGCGCGGCAGCGGCTGGCGAGCTCCATGAGCGAGAAGGGTTTAGTCAGGTAATCGTCGGCACCGCCATCGAGCGCCATCACCTTGTCGAGCTCGGTGTCCTTGGCGGTAAGCATCATGATGGGCACCGTCGCCGTCAGGCGGTCGGCGCGCAGGCGGCGCATAATCGCCAAACCATCGGTATCGGGCAGCATGATGTCGAGCAGGACAGCATCGGGTACCCGTCGCGCCACGGCGGCCTTAAACTCGCCGTCGCACGAAAAGCCCTCGGCCTCGATTCCCTGCTTGTGCAGCGCATAGACCGTCAAATCCCTGATGTTGTCATCGTCCTCGACGTAATAGATCATGTTGAACCCCTTTGCGGCCGACATGACCGCATCTTAACCCTAAAGGTGCCTGTACTAGATGGTATCAGCCAAAACGGCCCGTCAAATAATCCGCCGTGCGCGGATCGATCGGGTTTTTGAAGAGCTGGGCAGTGGGCGCATGCTCCACCAGCTCGCCCAGCAAAAAGAACGCGACCGAGTCGGAGATGCGCGCCGCCTGCTGCATATTGTGCGTAACGACCACGAGCGTGCAGGTCTCTTTGAGCTCACAGGCCAGCTGCTCCACCACCAGCGTCGACACAGGGTCGAGTGCCGAGGTCGGCTCGTCCATCAGCAGAATGTCGGGCTGCACGGC
>CAJKGV010000047.1:0-10991 GCA_905199455.1 Collinsella aerofaciens
GGGCACAGCCCGCTTGGGATAACGATGCTCCCGCCATCGAGAAGCGTCACGACACCGAAAGAATCGACAGAAACAACGTTTGCAACCGCATACCAGATCACGTAAACAACCAACGCGGCAAAAGCGATGAGCATCCCTGCAAAAACGGTTGCCATGCAAAAACCAAGCTTCCTGATATTTTCGCCCGCCTTGGCCATACGCTGAACGCTGTTGGACATACACTCACCCTCATCGACTCTATCGTTATTCGAACAGTTTATCGAACAACGATATGGATTGCATGCGGAAAGCCCCGCCAGTGCGCATAGGCCATTCACTAATCAGAAGAGATGAGCGTGGATTTTTGGACACGTATCGAACGAGCGTGGATAATCTCCCACTTTGAGGCCGCCACCGGGCCTAAAACGGGAGATTATCCACGCTCATAGTCATCAAGGCTCACAGCCTCTTACTCGGCCGCCTCGCGCAGAGCCGACATCGTAGCCGCATATTGCTGCTGCAACGCATGCATCCCCTCGCGGGCGCCGTCAACGGCATCGGCACCGCGCAGCGCTTCGGTCACCACGATCGCCGGCTCGTACAGATTATCGAATCCCAGGTTCTGGCTCACGCCCTTGAGCGTGTGCGCTGCCATAAACGCACCTTCGGCGTCTCCCGCCGCCATAGCGGCCTCCAGCTTGTCCATGCTCTCGTCATCCAAAAACTTGAGGGCAAAGCGGCTAAGCATCTCCTCGCCCATCAGCCGAGCGCACGCGTCATCATAATTAGCGCCGATCTTCTCATACGCCTCACGCATGGAAATCATGGATTAAAACTCCTTAGGTCAAACTAAATCGTGGGAAACGCGACAACGTCGGCGGGGCGTGCCAACGTCTCGGCAATACGGTCTTGCACCTCGAGCAGACAGTCGAGCAACAGCGGGTTAAAGGTGCCGCACTTACCGTCCAGGATCATCTGGATCGCCTCCTTGTGCGGAATAGCGTCCTTGTACACACGCACGCTCGTCAGAGCATCATACACGTCGGCCACCGAGACCACCTGCGCGGCAATGGGAATCTCGTCGCCCTTAAGGCCATCGGGATAGCCCTTGCCGTCCCAGCGCTCGTGATGCCAACGCGCAATCTGGTACGCATATTCCATAAGCGCATTGCCGACGTGATGGCGGCCCAGCTCAAGCAACATGTCGGCGCCCATCGTGGTATGCGTCTTCATAATCTCGAACTCCTCGGGCGTAAGGCGCCCGGGTTTGTTGAGAATTGCATCGTCAATCGACATCTTGCCGATATCGTGCAGCGCCGAAGCCAGGGCAATCGTAGAGCGTTCCTCATTGTCGAGGGAGATCGTGCCGCTACGCTGGACCAGACAGCCAAGCAGCAGCTCGGTCAGCTTCTCGATGTTCGTAACGTGCCTGCCGCTCTCGCCATTGCGAAGCTCCATAACGCCGGCCATGATGTCGATGAGCATGCGACTGTTCTTGACGCGCTCGTTGTACTGCTGGGACAGCAAACTCGTCAGGCGGCGCTGTTTGGCGTATAGGCGGATGGTGTTGCTTACACGCCGGCGCACGACACGGGAGTCAAACGGGCGGTTGATATAGTCCGAGGCGCCCAGCTCGTACGCGCGCAGAACCATATCATCGGAATCTTCGCTCGAAATCATGATGAAAGGCAGATTGTCGATACCCGATCGGCGCGACAGATCGGCCAGCACCTCAAAGCCGCTTATGCCCGGCATGACAATATCCAGCAGCACGAGCGACAACTCATCGCCATAGCGGTCGACCATGTCGAGCGCCGTACGACCGTTGTCGGCCTCGAGGATGCAATACTCGTCCTTGAGCATCTCGTTGAGAATGGCTCGGTTCATCTCGGAGTCATCGACAATAAGCACCAAAGGCTTTTCGCTTTGGAAGGCTTCGATGGAATCGGCATCGGTCACGACCGTACCGGCTTTTGCCTTAGCGCGGCTCAATAACTGGACAGCGCGGCCAACTCCTTCATCGACCGTCTCGCCATGAATGCGAACACCGCCAACACATGCCGTCAAGCTCACGTACTCATGGCCCGGAACAATCGTGGCATGAACGGCATCGGACACCTGATGCAGGCGACGGGTGAAGTCATCGGAGGGAATATTGGGCATGACGACCACAAACTTGTCGCAGCCATAGCGTACAAGCTCGTCAGTCGAACGAATTCCGCTGCGTATGGCTGTCGCCACAGCACCGAGCGCAAGGTCGCCGGCATGACGGCCACACGTATCGTTGAAGACCCTAAAATCATCAAGGTCGATCACCGCAACGCCGGCATTCATGCGGGCGCTACGGAGCTTTTCCTCGTAATATCGGCGATTGCGCACACTCGTCAGCACGTCGGTGTAGACGAGGTCCTCTTCTGCAGCCTCTTGCTCATCGATCGGACGCACCATCAGCAGGACGTGAGGCTCGCCCTCGACCTTTAGAGGGCGCAGGCGAGCGCGGTACTCGGTACCATCATTGAGCAGCTGCTCCGATACATCATCGGAACCTGCCAAGGCCTCAAGACTCGACTGACGCAGACAAGGGCAGCGATCGCCGGCGAGCAAGCAGTTAGGCTCACTCTTAATCTGATCGGCCGACAGTAAACGCACCACGGGGTAGGTCTTCGCGACGCGGGCGACCTCGACGGCAGCCTCCTCGTCGGTTAGATTGACCTCGTGATTATTGAGCATATGGGGCCCTTCCTATCGTTACGCACGGCAACGGTGCATATCAATTGGTACAAGGGTAGCATCTAACAGCTGAAGGCAAACGCGCGATTATCGTTACATTTTTATGACCTGGCAAACGGCGGTAATGGAGCCGCGGGCGCGCGGTTATGGGCGCATTCGTTAACAATGACGAAACGCTAACAGCCCCTCTCCCCGCAGGTCATCGAGCGTGCTAACGCTCCAAGACATCGCGAACGGCGTTTGCCGCCGTAACGGGGCGATCGCGCAGACCGTTATGCGCGCCCGGGATCGTCACAAGGGGGCAATCGAGATATTCGGCAGCCGCTCGCGTGCCAGCCTCGCGGGGTGTATCGACCGAAAGCTCGCCCAAAAACACGGCCGACACCGCCTTTGACGCGCGGACGCGCTCCCAGTCGGGAGCATATGTCATATTTGTTCCGTATTCATTAGCCATAAAGCAACGACCATTGCGCAGGGCATGTTTGGCTTCCGCTTCGGTCGTCCCGGGAGCTTCGGGGTCCAAGTCGCCGAGGGCTCCCAAGAAAAGCCGGAGCGCCCTTGAAACCTTTCCAGCCGCAATCATATCGAGCAAAACCGGAGCTGCGCCCATGCCGACGCCTTCGGCCGACACAGCCGGCTCATGCAGAATCGCACGGGCGACGAGATGGGGTTCGGCGCGAAGAAGCTCCAGCGCCACCAACGTACCGGCGCTATGCGCAAGCACATTTGTCGGAGCGCCAACGTGTTCGATCACGGCTTGCAGGTCGGCGGCCTGAGCGGCAAGATCATAGCTGCCGTCTGCCGCATCGCTGCTGCCACCGCAGCCGCGGCGGTCGTAGGCAATTACGCGGTAGTTGCGGCTGAGCTCACAAGCGATACCGTCGAAAAATGTGCCGTCGACACAAGCGCCGTGCACGCACACCAAGGCAGGAGCATCAGGCGACACATCTGGGCCGGCATATTCGCGACAGGCAATCGTGGTGCCCGCATTCTCGACCGTAAAATTCATGTTGTGCCCCCATCATCAATGCTCATCCAGTTGCACGTCAGCGCGGTTGGATGGACCCACATTGCCTTACACCTTGTTAACAGATTAACTTTACCCGACCCGAGGCTTTTCATGGCGCGGCATAATGGGCGACGTGAAAAAACGAAACTTGTAAAGCAAGAGCCCGCACCTTGCTTTGGAGCCGATGCTATGCTTAGGCACAATTGTCTTGAGGAGCATATGCCTATGTCTACGTTTTTGAATGCCAGCCCCATCTTTGGGCCCGTTCGCAGCCGTCGCCTTGGTCTCTCGCTCGGCGTCAACATGATGCCGGCCAGCGGCAAAATCTGCACGTTCGACTGCATTTACTGCGAAAACGGCCTCAACGCCGAGCGCCCCTGCCATGAGCCGTACAACACAGCTGCCGTGGTACTCGACGCGCTCGAGGCAAAGCTGCGCGAGATGGCAGCCGAGGGCGAGCTCCCCGATGTGATCACCTTCGCAGGCAACGGCGAGCCCACCGCCGCACCGGAGTTTCCGCAGGCCATCGCCGGCGCCGTCGCGCTGCGCGACGAGCTTGCCCCAAACTCCAAGATCGCCGTGCTCTCCAACGGCACGCGCGCCGACCGCCCCGAGGTGCACGACGCGCTCATGATGGTCGATGACAACATTCTTAAGCTCGATACCGTCGACCCGGCATTTATCCAGCTGCTCGACCAGCCCGTTGGCCCCTACGACGTCGAGCACCAGATCGAGACGTTCGCAAGCTTTGACGGTCACGTTATTATCCAGACGATCTTTTTGACCGGTGAGTATCAGGGCAAGCCCATCGACAACACCGGCGAGGAGTACGTCGCCCCCTGGCTCGCGGTGCTCGAGCGCATTCGTCCGCAGGAGGCGACCATCTACACGGTGGCGCGCGAGACACCGGTCGCAGGCCTTGCCAAAGCAGCACCCGAGGCCCTCGACGCCATTGCCGCGCGCGTGCGCGCCCTCGGCATTCCCTGCCAGGTGAGCTACTAGCAAAACCACGCAGCAGCTAGTGCCTGCCATCCCGCTCCATCAGTTGCGGTGATATAGTTCCTATTTATGCTGTTAAACCGCTTAAATCGGAACTATATCACCGCAACTTTTATGGACGCGTGGGTGGGCTATACTAGCTGCGAATGAAAGGAAGTTAGCCATGTTTGACAATGGACCCGTGCCCGGCCGCAACGACGCCTGCTGGTGCGGCAGCGGCAAAAAATATAAGAAATGCCATAGCGCCTTTGATGAGCGCCTCGAGCGCTTGTGGGAAGAGGGCTGGGAGGTTCTGCCCCGCACGCTCTACAAGACGCCCGCCGATATCGAGGGCATCAAGCGCTCGGCCGCCATCAACGTGGGCGTGCTCGATTACGTAGGCGAACACATCGCCGCGGGCATGACCACCAACCAGATCGACCAGATGATCTACGACTACACCGTCGAGCACGGTGGCACGCCGGCCGACCTCAACTATGAGGGCTACCCCAAGAGCGTTTGCACCTCGATCAACGACGTGGTCTGTCACGGTATCCCCTGCGATACGGACGTGCTGCATGAGGGCGATATTATCAACGTGGACTGCTCCACGATCCTAGACGGCTACTTTAGTGATTCGAGCCGCATGTTCTGCATCGGCGAGGTCTCTGCCGAGCGCCAGCGCCTGGTCGACGTCACCCGCGTCAGCGTGGAGGCGGGTCTGGCTGCCGTCAAGCCGTGGCTGCCGCTCTCCGTGATGGCTGAGGCCGTGCAAAAGACGGTCGAGGACGCCGGTTTTAGCGTAGTGCGCGAGTACGGCGGACACGGCATTGGCAAAGAGTTCCACGAGGACCCGTTTGTGGGCTTTACCACCGAGGCGCCCGATGTGGACACCATCATGGCCCCGGGCATGGTCTTTACCATTGAGCCCATGGTCAACGCCGGAGCGCCCGACATCAAGATCAGCAAGGGCGACGGTTGGTGCGTGCGCACCAAGGACGGCAGCGATTCGGCCCAGTGCGAGGTACAGCTCGTGGTGACCGAGGACGGCTACGAGCTGCTGAGCTGGTAGCCGTGGATGCGCCGGGCTTCGCGATGGATATGTTAACCATCGCGAAGCCCGGCGTTTTTATAGCGTTTTGCCTGATAAAACCTGCCAAAATAAACCTGTCCCCTTTTGGCAGGTTGGGCGGAGAGGACCGTTTGTGAACATCCTGGTTTTGTTGCCCGTCAACGACCGTCATCGCGCAATTCTTGAGTCGAGCGCTCCGGGCGAGGACTTTATCTACACGAGTGCCGACGCCATCACGCGCGAGCAGGTCGCCGATGCCGACGTGATCTTGGGCAACATCGACCCTTCCCTGCTGACCGCATGCGAGCACCTCCAGCTGCTGCAACTGCAGACCGCCGGCTATGACGACTATCTCGCCGCCGGCACCGTGCCGGCTGAAGCCAAGCTGTCTTGCTCAATCGGCGCCTACGGCCAGGCCGTGAGCGAGCACATGTTTGCCATGGTCCTTTCCATGATGAAGCACCTGCCCGGCTATCACGACTTGCAGCGCGAGCATCGATGGGAGGACTTAGGCCCGGTCACCTCGCTCAAAAATGCCAATGTGCTGGTGTTGGGCGCGGGCGACATTGGCGGCCACTTTGCCACGCTCTGCCGCAGCATGGGCGCGCACGTCCGCGGCATCAAGCGCCATCCGCTCGTCTACCCCATTGTGTTTGAGGACATGGACGGCATGGATGCCCTGTCTGAGCGCCTGGCGGAGGCCGACATCGTCGCATCCTTTATGCCCAGCACACCCGAGACCCGCGGTCTGGCGAACGCCGAGTTCTTCGCCGCGATGAAACCGGGCGCCTTCTTTGCCAACGGCGGCCGCGGCGATCTTGTGGTTGCCGACGATCTGGTTGCCGCTCTTGAGTCCGGACACCTTGCCGGTGCCGCGGTCGATGTCACCGACCCTGAGCCACTGCCCGCAACAAGCCCGCTGTGGGATGCGCCCAACATGCTCATCACGCCGCACGTCTCCGGCTGGTTCCACCTGGCAGCCACGCTCAACAATGTGGTCGACATTGCCGCAGAGAATCTGCGTCACCTGCAAGCCGGCGAGACCCTGCGCTGTTGGATCGAACATTAGGGTTCCGCCGTTCTAACGAACGGCGGACCGGTCGACGCTACGCGCCGCCCAGAGCGACAATTTGTCATTCAAAAGGCAAGGCATGACCAGAAGGTCTATGCCTTGCCTTTTTCATGCCAACTTGTTCGCTCTGGACATCGCTCGCTGACGTTTGCTCAACCTGCAGTGTCATAACAATTCTGTCCAGCTGTTGGCATTGCGGCATTTTCCCAGATAAAACCTGTCAAAGTAAACCTGTCGCGTTTTGGCAGGTTTTAGAGCTCCACGCTTTCGGCTCCGTTGATATGGAGGTCGCGCTCGTAAAAGGCCGTGAGGGCGCGGATAGCGTACATCACGTCGCGCACGCCGCCGGTCTCGTAGCTCGAGTGCATGGCAAGCTGCGGCAGGCCCACGTCCACGGCATGCATGCTCGCCTGCATATTGGACAGATTGCCGAGCGTGGAGCCGCCGGCCATATCGCTCTTGTTGGCAAAGGCCTGCGTGGGCACGTCGGCGTCATCGCAGATGGCCTGGAACACCGCGCGACTAAAGGCATCGGTGCAGTAGTGCTGGTTGGCGGCTTCCTTGATGACGATGCCGCCGTTGAGCACAACCTGGTTGCGGGCATCGCACTTCTCGGCGTGGTTGGGATGCACGGCATGCGCGTTGTCGCAGCTCACAAGCATCGAGGCGGCAAGTGCGCGATGGTACGACTCGTCGTCAAAGCCCAGCGATCCGTTGATGCGGCGCAGCGCGTCGGCCAAGAACGTCGACATGGCGCCCTGCTTGGTCTCGGAGCCAACCTCCTCGTTATCAAAGCAGCAGAAGACCGAGATGTCATGCGCATTCTCGGCACCCAAAAATGCCTGCAGCGAGGTGTAGGCGCAGGCCAGGTCGTCGAGCTTGGGCGTCGAGATAAACTCGTCGGCCCAGCCCCAAATGCGCGCATCCTGACGATTGACCAGGAACAGGTCGCGACCCAGAATCTGCTCGGGCTCAACGTCCAGCTCGTCGGCGATCAGAGCATCAAAATCGCCCTGCTTAAGCTCACCGGCGCTGATGAGCGGGCACAGGTCGACGGCGCGGTTGGGCGCAAAGCCCTCGTTAACGCCGCGGTTCATATGGATGGCAAGGCTCGGGATAATCGCGACTTCGCGCTCGGTGGCAAGCAGGCGGCTCTCAATACGGTCGCCTTCGCGTACCAACACGCGGCCCGCGAGCGCCAGCGGGCGGTCGAACCAGGTGTAGTCGATCATGCCGCCGTAGGCCTCGGTGTTCAGGCGCAGCGTCTCGCCTGCGCCGTCGAGCTCGGGCACGGCCTTGACCTTAAACGTCGGCGAATCGCTGTGCGACGCCGTGAGCTGAAAATGATAGTCACCGGCAACGCCGTCCTCGCCCCACGTCGCGGTCAGGTCCTCGCCCACCTTAAAGGCAATAACGCTCGAGGTATTGCGCTGCGTGTAATAACGCCCGCCCGGCTCGATGTCCCACGCCGCGTTCTCGGGCAGGTAGGTAAAGCCCGCCTCGTCGAGCTCGGCCATAATGGTCGCCGCCGTATGGAACATGCTGGGACATGCCTCGATAAAGTCGATGAGGTCGTTGGCGGCCTCGATATCGTCGGCCGTCACATGCGCGCGCTCGGGCGTTTCCTGATCCGTCATGCTCTCCCCTTTCGCTGGGTTGATGGTCCCCTCCAGCATACCCCGCCACGCCAGCGCCGCACTCTTCATTCCATGTTTAATCCCGCGCCGCTCACCAAGTTGAGCCATCATGCCCGCGCTCCTTTTGCGACAATTACGCTAACAGGACGAGAGGAGCCGTCATGAAGCCACGTAACATTGCCATCGCCTGCGGT
This sequence comes from Collinsella aerofaciens, assembly GCA_905199455.1. Classification (GTDB taxonomy): domain Bacteria; phylum Actinomycetota; class Coriobacteriia; order Coriobacteriales; family Coriobacteriaceae; genus Collinsella; species Collinsella aerofaciens_AW. Next base: position 8,672 of record CAJKGV010000047.1, read on the forward strand.
GTCGCGGGAGTCGCCGTCGGCCTTGCCGCTGCCACCGGTATCGTTTACCGCAAGCAAATCAAGTCCGCCGCGTCGCTCAAACGCTTGACCGGCTACGCGGATAGCTATGACCTGTACGCAATCGACATCGCCTACGACTACGATCTTGATCGCATCATCGCCGCTGGCGTGCGCGACGACCAGGGCTACATCGATGCCGTGGTGGCGCAGGTGCTGCCCGGTGTGCCGGTACATGTCCAGGCGCCCCAGTTTGCCTGCAGCGCTTTTGTCGCCGTAGATGCCGAAGGCCGCGTGCGCACCGGTCGCAATTACGACTTTAAGGACGACACCTCGGCACTGCTGGTGCGCAATCACCCACGCGACGGCTATGCCTCCATCGGGTTTGCCGCCCTTAACAACCTGGGCGATAACACTCCGCTTGACTCCGTCGGCGGACGCGCCGCCGCACTCATGGGCCCGTTTGCCCAGCTCGACGGTGTTAACGAATGCGGCGTGTCCATTGCCGTACTCACTCTGGACTCCAAGCCCTGTGACCAGGACACGCAGCGCCCCGTCATCAATACCTCGCTCGTCATCCGCCTGGTGCTCGACCGTGCCGCCACCACGCAAGAAGCTGTCGACCTGCTTTCCGCCTACGACATGCACGCCATGGCAGGACGCGATTACCACTTCTTTATCAACGACGCCGCCGGTGACGCGCGCGTAGTAGAGTGGGATCCGCGCGATCCAGACCGCGCTTTCAAAGCGACTCCTGTACGCCAGGTTACGAACTTCTACGCCTGCTATGGCGACGAAGTGCTGCCCAACCAAAAGAATGGCGAGCTGGGCCATGGTAAAGAGCGCGCCATCGCAATCGCCGATGTCCTTGACGCCCATGTCGGTGCCCAGGACGAGGCAGTCGCTTGGAAGGCCCTACGCGCTGCAGCGCAAGAACCCAATCCGAAAGACATCACCAGCAATACGCAATGGTCGGTCGTCTTTGACAATACCGAACCCGCCGCCGCCATTACGCTGCGCCGCCACTGGGGCGACGTCGACGCCTTCGCACTGTAAGGACCCAGGCTCGTCGACCTTACGCTCGCCTGACGTTGTTTACATTTCTATACGCTTGAGCTAACACGTTTTACCCCCGTATCAACAGTGTGCGGGGGTAAACTTATGCGCATGTTATAACTTGCCCGGAAGGATTCATCATGCTTAGGATCGGTCTTCTTACCAGTGGCGGCGACTGCCAGGCGCTCAACGCCACCATGCGCGGCATTGTCAAAACGCTTATGACCAATAGCGAAGAGCCTATTGAGATCTATGGTTTTGAGGACGGCTACCAGGGCCTTATCTACAGCCGGTTCCGCGTCATGACGCCCGCCGATTTTAGCGGCATCCTTACCCGTGGCGGCACCATCCTGGGCACGAGCCGTACGCCGTTCAAGCGCCTGGATATTCCCGAGGCCGACGGCGTCGAGAAGGTGCCGGCAATGGTCCACACCTATCATAAGCTGCAGCTCGACTGCCTGTTTATGCTAGGCGGTAACGGCTCCACCAAGACCGCCAACCGCCTGCGCGAAGAGGGCCTCAACGTTATCGCCCTGCCCAAGACCATCGATAACGACACCTGGGGCACCGAGTTGACGTTTGGCTTTACGAGCGCCATCGACGTCGCCACCAAGTGCATCGACGACATCCACACCACTGCCTCGAGTCACGGCCGCGTGTTCGTTATCGAGATCATGGGCCACAAGGTCGGCTGGATTCCGCTGTACGCCGGCGTCGCGGGCGGCGCGGACGTCATCCTGATTCCCGAGATCCCCTACGACATGGACAACGTCATCAAGACCATCGAACATCGCATGGAGACCGGCAGCCGTTTTACCATCGTGGCCGTCGCCGAGGGTGCCATCTCCAAGGAGGACGCGGCGCTGTCCAAGAAGGAGTACAAGAAGAAGCTTGCCGAGCGCACGAGCCCGTCGATCGTCTACGACATCGCCAAGGAGATTGAGACCAAGACCGGTCGCGAGACCCGCGTCGCCATCCCCGGCCACACGCAGCGCGGCGGCCAACCCGACGCCCAGGACCGCATCTTTGCGACTCAGTGCGGCGTCGAGGCGGCGCTCGGCTGCCTGCGCGGCGAGTTTGGCTACATGATTGCCCTGCGTGACGGCAAGATGTGCCACATGCCGCTCGAGGATGTCGCCGGCAAGCTCAAGTATGTCGACCCCCAGAGCGATCTTGTGCGCGAGGCCAAGGCGTTGGGCATCAGCTTCGGCGACGAATAGCCTCGGCCGAAACTGCTCTCATCGGAGACCCCAGGGCTTACATCCCA
>CAJKGV010000048.1:0-10939 GCA_905199455.1 Collinsella aerofaciens
GGTCAGAGCATCGACCACCGAGCGACCCGCGGCAGCGACCAGCACCGCCTCGCGCATGCAGGCCCCTGCGATCTTGTGTGCGTCCGCACGCTCCAAACCCGTCACGATAAACACGCTGAACGCGCACAGGCACGCCGCGACCCCGACCAGGGCGCTCATAGCTCCACCCGCATAATGCGTCGGATGACCACCAGGGCGACGGCGTTGAGAGCAAGTCCCAGCACCACGGCACCGGCACCCGCCGGCGTTACAAGGCCGCGGCGAAAATCGGCCGAAAGCAGCACCAGCACCGCGCACATACCCGCCGGCATCGCCGAGACCATGTGTGCCGACATACGAGCCTGCGATGTCTTGACGTCCAAGCGGCGCTTGAGCTCAATGCGCTCCCCCACCATGCTCGACGCCTCGGATAACAGGTCGGCGAGCGGGGCACCGGTTCGCTGCGACACCTTGAGCGCCAAAGTGACAAGCGAAAGGCCGGGGGCATCGATACGGTCGAGTAGGTCATCCAACGCATCAGTCGCCGAGACGCCGCAGTCGATCGCCGCCGCCACGCGCAAAAACTCGGTATGCACCGGCTCTTGCGCGTGGGCCCCCACAAACCTCATGCCCTGGGCCAGTGAATGACCCGAGGCGAGCGACATGGAGAGCGCCGTAAAGGCCTCGGGCATGGCTTCTTCCACATCGTGTTGCTCGCGGCGACGGTCGAAAGTGTCGCGAGCGGCGCCTACGCCAAACGGCGCGAGCAGCCCCAGAACAAAGCCGATAGGCGACAGCGATACGACAGTCAGGACAATGCCGCAGACGCCACTCGACAGCAGCAAGCATGCCAGGCACGCCTCATCATCTTCGATGACAAGGCCAAGGCGATGTGCTGGAATCAGCAGCGCCCAGGAGCGGGCAGTCTTTTTTAGCAGGTCGTTTTCTACCAGCTCGCGCGGCAGTTTCTCGGCCACCGACTCAAGCGTATGACGGGCCAGCTCCGCCGGCGGCACGCGCGGCGCACGAGGCTCCGCCCCGCACGCCACCGCGGCAGAAAGCCCCGTCAAACCCCCTACGACGAGGGGCACAACGATCTCCACTCGTCCACCTCCTCTTGCGTGAGCGTTCCCGAGCGCAGGCCCTCTGCGATAAACGGAGGCTCGCGATCGAGCGTCCAGGCGCGCGTGGCGGCATCGAACGTCACGTAGCGCTCAAGCTCCACGCCGCCTGATGCGCCGCGTCGCACCCCCGAATAGGAGGACACGAAACGCCTGCCGTCCGCATGGCGCTCGGACATCACGATGCCGTCGAGCGCCATGGCAATCTGCTCCTCGATAAGCTCGCTCGGCAGGTCGATGCCATAGCGCGCAAGCAGCGTCAAACGCACCACGGTCTCCTGCTCGGTGCCCGCATGAAGCGTGGTGAGCGACCCATCGTGCCCGGTGTTCATGGCCTGCAGCATGTCGCAACATTCCGCACCGCGCACCTCACCCACCACGATGCGGTCGGGACGCATGCGCAGGGCGTTGGTCACCAGGTCGCGGATTGTCACCGCGCCCTCGCCCTCAATTGAAGCCTCGCGTGCCTCCAGGCGAACCACATGCGGGTGATGCGCAAACTTGAGCTCGGCGGAGTCCTCGATCGTCACGATGCGCTCGCCGGTGGATATTTCGCACGATAGCGCGTTGAGCAGCGTGGTCTTGCCCGACCCCGTGCCACCTGCAACCGCCAGATCCTGACGCAGCGATACCGCGCACGACAGCAGCTGTGCATACCAAAGCGGTAGCGACCCCAGGCCCACAAGCTCGTCCAACGAACAGATGCGGTCTGAAAACTTGCGGATGGTGAGAATTGGCCCATCGATCGCCACAGGCGGAATCACCGCGTTGACGCGATAGCCCGTCTTGAGGCGAGCGTTGACAATGGGGCTGCGCTCGTCGATGCGCCTGCCCAGCGGCGAGATGATGCGGTCGATGAGCACGCGGATTTGCTCGTCATCCTCAAACGCATGCTCGATGGGATATAAGACGCCACCGCGCTCAAAGAAAGCCGATCGGCAGCCGTTGACCATGATCTCGGTGACGGTGTCGTCCTCGATGAGCGGCTGCAGCGGGCCCAGGCCCACCACGTCGTCCAGGATCTCATCGATGATGGTCTCGCGCTCGGGCGTCGCCAGGTCGCCCGGCTCCTCCACGTTGAGCGCCGCCTCCACCGCAGGACGCAATTCCGAGCGGGCGCGCGCCGGATCGATGTATGCGCTGATACGCGCCACCTCGTCATAGCCCATGCGGTCCATCACGGCGCGCTTGGTGCGGCGCTTGACGGCACGGTGGCGCCCTGCGTCAACAGGCACTGTCGCCGCGGCCGCGCCGGCCGCCTTAATCCTTGTTTGCAAGCTCATCGCGAATCACCCTCGCGCGACCAGGGAAGACGGATGCGCGGGCGCTCGGTGCGCGTCGCGCGGTCGGTGACCATGTCACTCCAGGGACCGATGGCGCAGCCCAGCTCCACGAGCATCTCGCGCGTGGCTTCGCGCACGCTGGTGGCAAAAGCGCTGGTCTGGCCCACCGCTTCGTCAGCACGGCCGAATGCCATGAGCGCCGCCAAGTCCTGCCCGCCGTCGGCGATGCGGATCTTGGAGCTTAACGCACAGGTAATCTCAAAGCGCATGGCGACATCCTCGTCGGCGCCGCGCGCGCCAAACCGGTTGAACACGGCGCTCATGCGCGTACGTGGCACGCCCACACGGCTCGCCAGCTCGATGACGCGTGCCGCGGACGTCGCAGACGACACCGATGGATCGCCCACGACCAGGCAGCGGTCGCTTGCCGCCACTGCGGCCGCCACGGCGTCGCCCCAAAAGACCGAGGTGTCGACAAGAACCACGTCGGATTCACGGCGCAAGACGTCTAGCAGCAGCTCCACCGGACGTGCCATGAGCTCGGCCTGTTCGGGCGCGGCGACCGGACCCCAAAGCGTAACGCCCGGGGCCACGCGCATCGAGGCGGCCACGATGTCCGACTCGGCAAGTGCGCCCGCAGCCGATGACTCGATAAGCGTCGCCATGTCGTGCGGGGTATCGGCACCCAACAGGTCGTAGAGGTTTCCAAACATCAGGTCCAAGTCGAGCACGGCGGCACGCAGGCCCAGCAGCGACGCCGCGTGCGCCATGGTGGCGACGATCGTCGACTTGCCGCAACCGCCCGAACCCGAGACGGCGCAGACAACCGGGGCTCGATGCGACGGGGCGGCGGCATCCGCCGGCGGCGTGGGGGCAGGCGGCGCCGACACGGGCGGCAACGTTCCCGTCTCCCCGGCAGCGCTCATATGCTGCGCCCAAGCCGGCATGGCAGGTTGCTCGGCCCGCGGGGCCGAGTCTGGAGACTTCACGGCCGCATCGGCACGAATATTGTCGTTCCCAGCAAGCCCCTCAACCTCGTCGAGCTCATCGACCAGGCTCACGCCATGCACGTATCCCATATCTACAGCCAGAAGCTCCTCGCCATACGGCACCGGCTCTCCGGCATCATCGTATGCAAGGGGATCCCGGGGGCACCGACCATGCTCGGCTTCCGCTTTTCCACAATCATCAACACGCGGGCCTCTTGTAGCGCGAGGCGCCCCGGGTTCCCTATCAACAAAAGCATCGGGCTCAATCGTCAGACACCGGTCGTAATCAACCGTTCCCTCGCCCGCGCGCCCGTTGCCGCATATGCTGCGCGCAGCGATAACCTCGGTCGCCCCCGCGCGAAACAGCCCCTCGATATCCGAAGGATCGAGCGTCTCTATCAGTACGACCACGCGGCTCACACGGCCCTCGGCCGTCAGGCGTGCAACAGTCTTTCGCACGTCTTCGGCATCGAACAGGGCTGCCGCGATAATCGCCGCCCCGCGACGCGACGGAAACGCCCGCGCCATGGACACCAGCCCATCCAGGTCGCCCACGCGAAGCACCTGCGCGCCCGCATCGCGACCCTCGACTTCCCGCTGCAGCAATCCGTAATCACCACACGCGCAGCATGCAAGCCAGATCGCCTTCATCACTCGTCGCCTCCGCTCTTTTTGCCGCGCACCGTGGCGGGAATCGTCAAACTGACCGTCCCCTTGCCCGAGGCCCCCAGCAATTCCTTAACGTCTTCGGGGTCGGCCGCCAGCGTCACCCATTCGATCTTGCCTTCGCGCGTGGCGCCGGCCACTTCGCTGGTATCGATCACGCGCGCGCCGCACAGCCGATCGGTCACGCCATCTTTTTGCACGTACACGTCCACATAGCTGCCCACGCCCGTGGCGCCGCCGACCGAGTGCTCGGCATCGACCGCCACCGAAACGGCGACCTTGCCTTTGGGCACCTCGAGCTTGTGGCTTTCGGCCTTGGTGTAGGCATCGCAAATCACGGCATTTTTAGGGATGCGTGAGGTCGTCACGTCGCCGCGCACCTGGCGCAACTCGGTCGCCGCATCGCGCGGCAACAGACTCGCCAGCCATTCCTGGGTTATGACATTGGTCTCGTCGAGCGTCTCGCCCGCATCGATATCGCGTGCCGCGACGCACACCTCGACGCGATCGCCGCCGTACTTGGCCAGCGTCTCGGCCTGGGCCTGCTCGGCTTGCGAGCGAATCGACGAGCTGTAGACCATGCAGAGCGCCGCGGCAAGCACGCCCGCGGCCAGACTGATGGCGATGCGCTTGCTCTTGTTCACGGCCGCTCCTCTCATGGCGGTGCCGGGTAAATGCCCGTACCACCATTGTCTGGGCGACCAGGGCGCAAAGCGGCGCAATCGCAATCTTGGTTTTACGTGTCAAACCAATTGCTGACCAAAAGCTGACCAGCCCGTCAAGCTCGTGGCAAGGTTTTGGTCAGCACGTCGGCAAACTGCATGTTTCGAGGCTTTTCCGCAGCAAAAAAGCCGTCTCCCGAACAGTTGGGAGACGGCTGTCATAGGAAAAATCAATTACAGATGAACATCGGGATCGAGTATTTGAGCGCTCACGCGCATGGATGACGCCAGGTTTTGGAACGTTTCCAAACGCAGACTGTCGATCTGCCCGGCGTCCTCGGCCTCGCGAACGGCACAACCCGGCTCATGGGTATGCGTGCAATCGCCAAACCGGCACGCGCGCGATGCCTCGACAATCTCGGGGAAGGCGCGCGCCAGACCCCGCTCGTGACCCACGAGCGGTAGGCTGCGCAGGCCCGGGGCATCGGCGATCACGCCGGCGTCGCCCGGCAGCGCCACCATCACACGCGCGACGGTAGTGTGACGGCCCTGGTCGTCGCGTTCGCGCACACCGCCAGTCGCCAACGTATCGTGGCCCAGCAGTGCATTGAGCAGCGTCGACTTGCCGGCACCCGACTCGCCCAGAATCATGGCGCAGCTCCCAGCGGGCACGCAGGCACGGACCTCGTCCAGGCCGCGGCCCTCGGCAGAGGACGTCACGATCACGCGCACGTCCGGGCCCACCAGGCGGCGCACGCGGTCCAGATCGCGCTCGAGCTCCTCGGCATCGCAGCGGTCAGCTTTGGTGAGCACCACCACCGGCTCGGCATCGCAGTCGAGCGCCAACACCAGCGAGCGCGCCACGCGGTCGAGCAGCACCTCGCCGGCACCGAGCGCCTGCACGATTAGCACGCTATCCACGTTGGAGCAGAGCACCTGGCGCTCTCCGCGGGCACGGCCGCGCCAACGCTCAAAGCTCGTACGGCGCGGCAGCACGCACTCAATCACGCCCATATCGTGCCCGGGAGCGCGGCGCACCGCCACACGGTCGCCCACGGCAGGCAGCAGGACCTCGTCCTCGCCGCGCGACTTGGCAAACCCCACGGCATGCTCGGCGCGGAACGTATCAGTGGCAGTCGCCACCAGCGGAAACCCGCGGTCCAGGCGCACCACGGCGCCCAACTGCATCTGCTCGGGTTCCTCGGCTTGCGCGCAAAAATCATCGAAGGCTGCCCGTTGGGCGGCATCGACCGGCAGATCGTCGAACGCCGGAACATCCTGCAACGCGTCGAGCCCCGGTACGCTCGCCAACAGCTCCTCGGCAGACGTGGGGGCTTCGGTCGCAAGCTTCCGACGACGGTCACGCTTAGCCCGCGCCCCCGTCGTCTTTTTCTTCGCCTTAGCCTTAGCCTTGCCCACAGATGCCTCCCAGCACAAAACCACACAACTGAGCAGGTATTTTACCCACAAAAAAGAGTCGGTCGAGCAAACGCTCGACCGACTCACATACTTTCCCTCAGCCAATGGTCCCGAGAGGTTATCCGAAGGCCCGCCCGCCGGGAGGGGTTTCTTCCGAGCGATCCCGCAGCGCGAAGCGCGAGGACCAGCGAGGAAGAAACCCCGCAGGCGGTCGGGCCGGTGGGAAGGATGGCCTTTCGACCTACTCCTTCTCGACCGCGCGCATGATCGCCTTGTAGATTTCCATCAGCGGGATGATCAGGAAGGCCAGGCCCAGCGCGGCAAGAACGCCCTTGAGCTCAAGCGTCACAGGGCCAAAGAACATCTCGGCAAGCGTCGGCTGCACGGTCACGATCACCGTCAGCACCAGTGCCAGCGCGGCGGAAGCCCACAGCCACTTGTTCTGCTTCTTCATGGTGAACAGCGACGCACGACGGCTGCGCATATTGAAGCAGTGGAAAATCTCGACCATGTTGAGCGTGATGAACGCCATCATCACGCCTTCCTCGTCGGCATTGCCGGCGATCATATCGGCGATGTGGATGTAGCCCATGTCAAAGTACACGCCCACAAAGAAGCTCGCCAGCACCAGCACGGTGATGATTAAGCCCTGGACCACGCAGTCCAGACCCATATGTCCGGCAAAGACACCGTCCTTGGCGTTGCGCGGCTTGCGCTTCATGATGTCACCCTCGGCATCCTCCATGCCCAGCGCGAGCGCGGGGAAGCAGTCGGTGACCAGGTTCACCCACAGCAGCTGCACCGGCTGGAAGATGGTAAAGCCGATGAGCGTGGCGATAAACACCGAGAATACCTCGGCAAGGTTGGCCGAAAGCAGGAACTGGATGACCTTGCGGATGTTGTCGTAGATGCGACGGCCCTCTTCGCAGGCACCGATGATGGTGGCGAAGTTGTCATCGGCAAGCACCATGTCGGCGACGTTCTTGGTGACGTCGGTGCCGGTGATGCCCATGCCAACGCCGATGTCGGCGCGCTTGATGGACGGGGCGTCGTTGACGCCGTCGCCCGTCATGGCCACGATCTGGTCGCGCGACTTCCAAGCCTCGACGATGCGGGTCTTATGCTCGGGCTGGACGCGGGCGTACACGCCGTAGTCCTCGATGTGCGCGTCGAGTTCCTCGTCGCTCATGCGATCGAGGTCGGCACCGGTGATGGCATGGCTGCGATCGGTGACGATGCCCAGCTGCTTGGCGATGGCCACGGCGGTGTCGATGTGGTCGCCCGTGATCATGACGGTGCGGATGCCGGCGTCGTGCGCCTCGCGGATAGCGTCGGCCACCTCGGGACGGACCGGGTCAATCATGCCGGACAGGCCACAGAAGACCAGGTCATGCTCAAGCGCAGCGGGGCTGCAGTCGGCGGGAACCTCGGTGTAGGTGCGGCTCGCCAGCGCCAGCACGCGCAGGGCCTCGTCTGCCATGGCCTTGTTGGCTGCCACGAGCTCGGCGCGACGCTCCTCGGTCAGCGGGACGACCTTTTCGCCCTCGTAGATATGGGTGCACAGGCCGATCACCACGTCTGGCGCGCCCTTGGTGTACTGCTCGTACTCGCCGTCCAGGGTCTCGACGACCACGGACATCATCTTGCGGCCCGAGTCGAACGGGGCCTCGCCCACGCGCGGATGCTCGGCAGTCAGGCCAGTAAGACCAGCCTTGCCGGCATCGTTGACGAGTGCGCACTCGGTCGGCTCGCCCACGGCCTCGCCCAGCTCCTCGTCCCACTGGGCATCGGAGCACAGCGCCATGCCGGCCAGGAACTTCTCCTTGGGCGCAGCGAGCTCGTGCTTGACGACGGTCATCTTGTTCTGGGTAAGCGTGCCGGTCTTGTCCGAGCAGATGGTCTGCGTGCAGCCGAGCGTCTCGACAGCAGAAAGCTTGCGGATGATCGCCTGGCGCTTGGCCATCTTGGTCACGCCGAGCGAAAGGACGATGGTCACGACGGCGACCAGGCCCTCGGGGATGGCGGCGACGGCGAGCGAGACGGCGACCATAAAGGTGTCGAGCAGGGCAGTCGGGTCGGTAAGGACGTTACCCACGCCGTGACGGATGATGTCGACGCCAAAGATCACGACGCAGATGACGATAACCATAATGGTAAGAATACGGCTGAGCTCGGCGAGCTTCACCTGCAGCGGCGTGAGCTCTTCCTTGGCCTCGGCCAGGGCGCCAGCGATCTTGCCCATCTCGGTGTTCATGCCGGTACCGACCACGACGGCGCGACCGCGGCCGTACACCACGGTGGAGCCCATGTAGCACATGTTCTTGCGGTCGCCGAGCGGCACGTCGTCGGTGCCCGCGGCAAGCTCAATCACGTTGGCGTGCTTCTCGACCGGCACGGACTCGCCGGTCAGTGCGGCCTCTTCGATCTTCATCGTGGCGCTCTCGAGGACGCGGCAGTCGGCCGGGACGGAGTCGCCCGCCTCGAGCATGAGGACGTCGCCGGGCACGAGCTCGGCGCTCGGCAGATGCACGAGCTTGCCGTCGCGCAGCACCTTGGACTGCGCCGCGCTCATCTCCTGCAGGGCCTCGAGGGCCTCCTCGCTCTTGGCTTCCTGGACCACGCCCAGCACCGAGTTGACGATAACGACGAACATGATGATGGCGACATCGGCAAAGTCCGCCTCGCCCTTGACCATGCCCGTGAGTGCGCTGATGACGGCGGCAACGATCAGCATGATGACCATAGGGTCGGCCATCTGCTCAAAGAAACGCTTCCACAGCGGCGTCTTCTCGGCTTCCTCGAGCTTGTTAGGGCCTGTCTTGGCGAGGCGCGAAGACGCCTCGTCGTTGCTCAGGCCGAGGTTCTCATCGACACCTTGGTCGCTGAGCACCTCCGCCGCGGCGGACAGGTATTCCTTTTGCATATAGAGTCCCCTCCTGGGATTCGGGCCACTCAGCAGATTGATGCCCGATCATAATTCCCAGGAGAAGGGCAAGGGCTCATCAAGGCTGCCGTGCTGAGCGGCAGTTGATAGTGGAGCTATGGTACCCCAAAGCGACGCGTCTAGCCAAAACATTCCATCTGGAAACACGGCACAGGCGCAACGGTGCAGACAGTGTGATGCTCAAGATTGATAAAACGTTTTTTCTTCGGCGCATCATCGAACTAAAATATCGCCCAGATAGCAGCGGTTAGAACGGTTGGTAAAGTTTTGCATATACCGTTTTTCCGCAAAAAATGAACTTCTAATTCGGCATACGGTCGATTTTTTGGGGTATTCGGTCGGCATTTCGTTATAATCATCTCAGTTTTATTTCTTATGGTTTATCTATCAGCGCAAGACGATGTCAGATGGAGGTCTGAATGTACAAGCGCACCAAGATTGTATGCACCATGGGTCCCGCCTGCGATAGCGACGAGACCATCCGCGAGATGATCAAGGCGGGCATGAACGTCGCCCGTTTTAACTTCTCGCACGGCTCCTACGACGAGCACCACGGTCGCATCGAGCGCGTCCGCCGTATTTCCAAGGAGCTCGGCATGCCCGTCGGCATCCTGCTCGACACCAAGGGCCCCGAGGTCCGCACCGGCCTTTTGGTCGACGGCAAGAAGGTTGCCGTCAAGACCGGCGACAAGATCGTCGTCACCGCTCAGCCCACGTCCGAGGATTTCCACGGCACCGCTGAGCACATCTCCCTCGACTACCTGGCTCTGCCCTCCGAGGTCGAGAAGGGCTCCCTCATCCTGATCGATGACGGCCTGGTTGCCCTCGAGGTCGAGTCCGTCGACGGCCAGGACATGACCTGCGTCGTTAAGAACGACGGCCTGATTGGCGAGCGCAAGGGCGTCAACATGCCCAACGTCAACATCTCTCTGCCCGCCATCACCGAGCGCGATCGTCAGGACATCCTCTTTGGCCTGACCGAGAACATCGACTACATCGCCGCTTCCTTCATCCGTGACGGCGAGTCCGTCCGCGGCATCCGCAAGCTTTGCCGCGAGAACGGTGGCGAGCACGTGACGATCTTCCCGAAGATCGAGTGCGCCCTGGGCGTCGAGAACTTCGACGAGATCCTCGAGGCTTCCGATGGCATCATGGTCGCCCGTGGCGACCTGGGCATCGAGATCAAGCCCGAGCTCGTTCCGCACATCCAGAAGGAGATCATCGCCAAGTGCAACGCGGCCTACAAGCCCGTTATCACCGCTACGCAGATGCTCGACTCCATGCAGCAGAACCCGCGCCCGACGCGCGCCGAGGTTGCCGACGTCGCTAACGCCATCTACGACGGCACCGACGCCGTTATGCTTTCCGGCGAGTCCGCTGCCGGTAAGTACCCGGTCGAGGCCGTCAAGATGCAGGCCAGCATTGCTCTCGAGACCGAGAAGTACCTCCCGGCTCACGCTCCGCTCGAGGTTCCGGCCGATGCTCACGGCACCCGCGTCGTCAACAACGTTGTGGGTATGTCCGCTGTGAACATGGCCACCACCGTTGGCGCCAAGTGCATCACCGTGCCGACGACCACCGGTCGTACCGCTCGCCTGATCTCGCACTTCCGTCCCAACATGCCGATCTGCGCGTTCTCCCGCCACGAGTGGGCCGTCCAGCAGATGATCATGTACTGGGGCGTTATCCCGCACCAGGCAGAGATTACCCAGGGCACCGTCAACGGCACGATTGTCAAGGCGATCGAGACCGCTAAGGAGCTCGGCTACGTCGAGGCCGGCGACCTGACCGTCGCCACCGCCGGCGATCCCCGCATGAGCGTCCAGCTCGAGGACAAGGTCTCCTCGACCAACGTCGCTTACGTCGCTCAGGTGCG
>CAJKGV010000049.1:0-10844 GCA_905199455.1 Collinsella aerofaciens
CCTGGCAAAACCTTACTGTTCATTGACGAGATCCAGGCATGCGAGGAAGCGCTCACTTCCCTTAAATACTTTTGCGAAGATGCTCCCGAGTATTACGTTGCGGCTGCTGGGTCGCTTCTTGGGGTTGCCATTAACCATCAGTCGTATTCGTTCCCCGTCGGAAAGACCGACTTGATCGAGATGACTCCACTCGATTTCGAGGAGTTTCTCTGGGCAATGGGGCACGATCAGCTGGTCGATGAGATACGCTCGTCATTCGAGTTAATGGGTCCTCTTGCGCCAAGCCTTCATGAAAAGGCGCTTAGGCTCTATCGACAGTATCTTGTTGTTGGCGGAATGCCCGAGGCGGTCCAAACGTATATCGATGATCAGTCAATCATTGATGTGGCCGAAAAGCATCGGATTATTCTCGACGGATATTCCGCCGACACCAATAAATATGCTGATGAACGCTTGAGCGCAAAGACGCGTGCGTGCTTCGATTCCATTCCACAGCAGCTTGCCAAAGAGAATCGCAAATTTCAATACAAGGTAGTGCGAGCGGGGGGCAATGCGTCTCTCTTTGGAGATGCTCTCGACTGGCTTGTATTGTCGGGTACGGTGGCGCGCTGCAGCCTAGTCGGGCAGATCGAAAGCCCTTTAGAGGCCTTCGTTAACCCTTCTGCTTTTAAAATCTATCAGGCGGATACAGGGCTGCTCGTCTCCAAGGCCGGTGCTCAACGCGCCGATATTCTTGCCGGCATCGGCGGCACATTCATGGGTGCACTTACCGAAAACTACGTCGCCCAACAGCTTTCAGCCATGGGCTATCCGCTGCATTATTGGGCGCGAGATAATCGTGCGGAAATCGACTTTGTAGTAGAGAAGCAGGGATGCTTGTCTGCGATTGAAGTCAAGGCGGGAGAGAACACAAGATCTCGAAGCCTGTCCTCACTTAAAAAGACCCATCCGGGCGTACGCCTTATCAGGCTATCGACTAAGCCCTTTGGAATGAATGATGGGCTTATGTCTGTTCCACTTTATGCGGCATTTTGTCTATAGGGATGATGCTGGTGTAATGCATAGGGCCCAGGGCACAGCGTTTACTGCGCTCCGGGCCCCGCTGCTTTGTAAAACCATGACGGTTTGGTCGCCGTTGTTTTAGTCAAACAGGCTCGGCATGTCGTTTTCTTTCATGAGGGCACCGGCAGAGGGGAGGCTCTGCGCGGTGAACTTTTCGGCCGAGACGCCGGCGCCGAGGATCTCCTCGGTCGTGCCGACGGTGGTGACCGAGCGGCCCTTCTTGGCCGTAAAGGCCTGGACGCCCTGCGTGTTGGTGGTCGTCTTGGTCTTGAGCAGCGACGTGTTGAAGTTCATCAAACGATAGTCGCTCGAGACCAGCGCGATGTCGCGGTCCTCCTTGAGCACCTGGGCATACAGCAGCTTGCTGCCACCGTAGATGGCGTTCTTGAGACGCTTACGGTTGGTCTTGGTGACGTATCCAGAAAGCGCGACGCGCACCACGCGGCCGTTCTCAAAGACGAACAGCACGTCGGCCTTGTAGTCCTCGGGGTCGATGACCCAGATCACGCTCTCGTCGGGTTCCATCTCGAGGTCGGTGGGCAGGTACGAGCCCAGCTGGGCCGACTTGGTGTCCTCAAACGCCGCAACCTTGCACTTGTATACCTGGCTCTTGTTGGTAAAGACCAGCAGCTCGTGGGTGTTGGAGGACGGGAATTCGATAAAGGGTTTGTCGCCGTCCTTGTACTTGAGCGTGGTGGCCTTTTTGAGCACGCGGTCCGTCATCTTTTTGAGATAGCCATCGCGCGAGAGCATGATGGTGACCGGGTACTCCTCGACCTCGGGCTCCAGGCTTACCTCGATAACCTCATGGGGCTCGATCCTGCCCGTGCGGCGCGGCATCACGTGCTTCTTGTTGACCGCGGCCAGCTCGTCGCTGATGACCTTCTTGATGTTCTCCTCGCTGGAGAGGATCTTCTCAAGCTCGGCAATCTCGCCCTCAAGCTTGGCAATGTCCTTGGTGCGGTTGAGGATGTACTCCTCGTTGATGTTGCGGAGCTTAAGTTCGGCAACAAACTCGGCCTGGGTCTCGTCGATGTCGAAACCCTTCATAAGGTTGGGCACGACCTCGGCTTCGAGCTTGGTGCCGCGGATGATGGCGATGGCCTTGTCGATGTCGAGCAAGATCGCCTCGAGGCCGTGCAGCAGGTGCAGGCGCTCGGACTTTTTGCCCAGGTCAAAGTTAATGCGGCGACGCGTGGACTCAATACGCCACTTGACCCACTCGTGCAGAATCTGGCGCACGCCCATAACACGGGGATAGCCGTCGACGAGCACGTTGAAGTTGCACGAGAACGAATCCTGCAGCGTGGTTGAGCGATAGAGCTTGGCCATGAGCTTGTCGGGGTCGACACCGCGCTTAAGGTCGATGGCGATGCGCAGGCCCGAGAGGTCGGTCTCGTCGCGAATGTCTGCGATCTCCTTGACCTTACCCTCTTTGGAGAGCTTGACGATGCGCTCGATGATGACATCGGTCTTGGTGGTGTAGGGAATCTCGTAGACCTCGATGATGCGCTCTTCGGGGATCCAGCGCCAGCGGGAGCGAATCTGGAAGCTGCCAAGGCCGGTCTCGACGATCTTTTCCATCTCCTCGCGGCGGTAGATGATCTCGCCGCCGGTCGAGAAGTCGGGCATGGGCATGTACTCGAGCAGGTCGCAGTCGGGGTTCTGCAGGTAGTGCATTGTGGCAGTGCAGACCTCGTTGAGGTTGAAGCCGCAGATATCGGACGCCATGGCGACGCCGATGCCCTTGTTGGCTGAGACGAGGATATTGGGGAACGTGGTGGGCAGCAGGCGCGGCTCCTTCATGGCGCCATCGTAGCTGTCGACGAAGTCGACCGGGTCCTTGTCGATGTCCTTGAAGATCTCAGCGCTAATGGGGGAGAGCTTGGCCTCGGTGTAACGCGAGGCGGCGTAGCTCAGGTCGCCCGAATAGTACTTGCCAAAGTTGCCCTTCGACTCCACGAAGGGGGCAAGCAGTGCCTCGTTGCCGGTGGCCAGGCGCACCATCGTCTCGTAGATTGCGGCGTCGCCATGCGGGTTGAGCTTCATGGTCTGGCCCACGATGTTGGCGCTCTTCTGGCGTTCGCCCTTGAGCAGACCCATCTTGTACATGGTGTAGAGCAGCTTGCGGTGCGAGGGCTTAAAGCCGTCGATCTCGGGGAACGCACGCGAGACGTTGACGCTCATGGCGTAGGGCATGTAGTTGACCTCGAGCGTCTGCGTGATCGGCTGGTCGGTGACCTCGGAGTGCAGGCCGATGACGTTCTCGGCGTTGACCTGCTTTTTCTTGGGCTGGTTCTTCGTCTTCTTCTTTGCCACGATTTCCTCTTGAACTTCTTATGGGCCGTCGTTATCGATTTGCTGCTACTGCAGGTCCAACTGGTCCAGGTATTCCTTGCCGTGCTCCGAGATATGGCGCTTGCGGCCCGCCTCGTCGTTGCCCAGCAACAGGTTGAACATGGTTTCCATCTTGGTGACGTCCTCGGGCTCCACCTTGATCAGACGACGCGTCTCGGGGTTCATGGTAGTGAGCCACATCATGTCCGGATCGTTCTCACCAAGACCCTTGGAGCGGTTGATGGAGCACTTCTGGTCGCCAATCTCTTTGAGGATGCCGTTCTTCTCGAGCTCGGTGTAGGCAAAGTAGGTCTTTTCTTTGCAATTGATCTCGTAGAGCGGCGACTCGGCGATATACACGTAACCCTCGTCGATGAGCGTGGGCACCAGACGATAGAGCATGGTGAGCACGAGCGTGCGGATGTGATAACCGTCGACGTCGGCGTCCGTACAGATGATGACCTTGTTCCAGTTGAGATTATCCAGGTCAAAGGCACCGAGGTTCTTGATGCGCTTGTCCTTGATCTCTACGCCGCAGCCCAGCACGCGCATGAGGTCCATGATGATGTCGGACTTAAAGATGCGCGGGTAGTCCTCCTTCAGGCAGTTGAGGATCTTACCGCGGACGGGCATAACGCCCTGGAACTCGGCATCGCGCGAGGTGCGAATGGCGCCTGCTGCCGAGTCGCCCTCTACGATGTAGATCTCGCGGCGGCTCTTGTCCTTGGAGCGGCAGTCGATGAACTTCTGCACGCGGTTGGCCATGTCGGTCTTCTGCTGAAGGTTGGTCTTGATGCTCTGACGCGTCTTCTCGGCGTTCTCGCGCGAGCGCTTGTTGATGAGCACCTGCTCCATGATCTTGTTGGCAGCGTCTTTGTTCTCGATCAGGTAAGTCGAGAGGCGCTCCTTAAAGAAGGCCGTCATGGCCTGCTGGATAAAGCGGTTGTTGATGGCCTTCTTAGTCTGGTTTTCATAGGACGTCTGGGTGGAGAAGCAGTTGGTCACCAGCACCAGGCAGTCCTGGACGTCTTGCCACTTAATACCGCTCTCGTTTTTGTTGTATTTGCCCTGTTGCTTAATGTAGGCATCGATGGCGCTGGTCAAAGCGCTACGAGCCGCTTTCTCGGGTGAGCCGCCGTTCTCGAGCCATGATGAGTTGTGGTAGTACTCCTGCATCATGAAGGTGCGTGAGAAGCACATGCACGCGGTAATCTTCACGTTGTAGTCGGGCAGGTCCTCGCGATCGCGGCCGCGACGGTCGGCCTCGATAAAGAAGGGCTCGGTGAGGTAGTCGGTACCGACCTTCTCGAGCACGTAGTCCTCGATGCCCTTGGGATAGCAAAAATCCTCTTCGGAAAACTCGCCATCGTCGCCCTCGATGCGCAGGCGGAAGGTCACGTTGGCGTTGACCACGGCCTGGCGGCGCATGGTCTCGCGATACCAATCGTGGGGAATGCTGATGGAGGTAAAGACCTCAAGATCGGGACGCCACTTGATGGTGGTGCCGGTGCGGTCCTCGTCGCTGGGTTCAATCTCGAGTGCCTTCTTTTTGGCGCCGACGACCTTGCCCTTCTTAAAGTGCAGGGAGTACTTGTTGCCGTCGCGCCAAACCGTGACGTCCATGTACTCGGAGGCGTACTGGGTCGCGCACGAGCCTAGGCCGTTGGTACCGAGCGAGAAGTCGTAGTCGCCGCCCTGGTTGTTGTTGTATTTGCCGCCGGCGTAGAGCTCGCAAAAGACGAGCTCCCAGTTAAAGCGCTTCTCGGAAGGGTTCCAGTCGAGCGGGCAGCCGCGGCCGTTGTCCTCTACCTGAATGGAGCCATCGCGAAAGGCGGTAAGGGTGATGAGCTTGCCGTAGCCCTGGCGCGCCTCGTCAACGGCGTTGGACAGAATCTCGAAGGCAGCGTGTGCGCAGCCATCGAGTCCGTCCGAGCCAAAGATAACGGCAGGGCGCAGGCGTACGCGTTCCTCGTCCTTGAGCTGGCGGATACTGTCGTTACCATAGTTTGCGGTGTTTTTTGCCATACTCGCTCTCTCGGTGCTCCTTTGCTGCGTTTTAGTCATATAGATAGTCAAGGTAGCATAGCCCAGCCCTTGGGCGATTCCAACCAACACGAAATCCATCGAACGCGCGTTCGTTATCGGTATGGAAACTGACGGATTATCAAATGATAGAATTGCCGCCACAAATGTTTTTATTAAGGGGGCTCACAGTGACCGAGAAAGAGAAGATGGAGCGCGGGGAGTGGCATGATGCCAACTTTGACGAGGAGCTTCTGGCAAAACGGGCGAGGGCAGAGGAGCTCTGCTATGACTTCAATATGGGAAAACCCGGAAGCAACGCGCAGATTGACGCCCTAAAAACCTTGCTCGATACCGATCTTCCGGCGGGGCTGACGGTCCTTTCGCCTGTCTACTTTGACTACGGGGACAAGACAACCTTTGGCGACGGCTGCTTTGTGAACCATGGCTGCTACTTTATGGACGGTGGTTTTATTACCTTTGGTGACAACGTGTTTATTGGGCCGTTTTGCGGCTTCTATACCGCTTCGCATCCCCTTGGGGCAAAAGAGCGCAACTTGGGTCTCGAGAGGGCTCTGCCCATTGTTGTTGGCGATAATTGCTGGTTTGGTGCGAACGTGTCCGTACTCCAGGGGGTTACCATCGGCAGCGGCTGCGTTATCGCTGCGGGAAGTGTTGTGACGGAAGACCTTCCGGACAACGTGATGGCGGCAGGCGTTCCCGCGGCCGTCAAGAAGATCATCGAACAATAACGGAGCTATTAAACGATGGGGCACGCATGGTTCCGGCAAATCCGGTTATTGGCGTGCGCGTTGGTCATGCCGCGGGCATCGATTATGAGTAGCCATGTGCGAGAGCCCCGAATACTTCGCTGGCGTTGGTCGTCTTTGAGGTCTCGGCGCTGAGATAGGACGGCACTTCGCTTTCTAGGAGGGCGCCTTGAGCGTCTTCTTAATGCGGGCGAGTTCACGCTCCCTGCCGAAGTCCCACTTACTCGGTTCCTTCCGACTCGGTTCTGCCCGAGTAAGATTGAAAAGCGAATCGAAATCGCTGTGCCGTATGGCGATGACGAACATGATTTCCATAATGACAGATATAGTTGACATCTTCTGATGGATGCAATATATTTCTGTCATGTTGCAACGGATATCTGTCCACATTTACGAAAGGAGCTCCATGCCGGGTAAGAAAAACCTTCGCATGAAGGCGGCGCGCGCGGCGGCTGGCCTTTCGCAAGCCGACTTGGCCCAGGCCGTGGGCGTTACGCGCCAGACTATCGGCCTGATCGAGGCGGGCGGCTACAACCCCACGCTCAATTTGTGCGTGGCAATCTGTAAAGCGCTACGCGTTACGTTGAACGACTTGTTTTGGGAAGACGAGAGCGACGTCGACCCTGACGCTCTTTAGGAGTTCGCTATGAAATTTGAAGATTTAAAGCTCGTACAAAAGTGGCGTGAATATGCCGGCCCAAAGGATGAGCGCTTGGAGGCTGAGAGCGCGAAGATCTACAAGATTGGTTTCGTGCTGCTTTCGTTTGGCATGTTGATGATCTTTTTCTACCAGTTTATAGCTCGACAGGTTGCGTGGGTTCACAGCGACGCCAGTGAAATGCCGCATGGCTTTGCAACGCCGTTCGAGGCAGCCATGTATTTGTGGCTCGTTCTCGTGATGTTGATTTGCGCAGGACTGCAAACGCGGAAGGGCTATGTCGATACCAATCGTTTTGGGCAAACCGAGCATCTTCCTGTTGGATATTTCCTGCTTGTCAGCGGTCTTAGCGGCGCCGCGTTCGCTCTTGTTATTGCCGCAATGCGCTGTATCGCTGAGGCGCAGATCGTACCGCTCGAAAGCGTCTTTTGGTTGGCGAACCTGGCCACGGGCGTGTTCTGCGGTGCGACGATTTTCGCGGCCACGTTTGCTGCCCTGTGCGCAACGTTTTTCACGGCGAAAAGACGCCGTGCCAAGCTCGAGGTAGAACTCGACTCCTCTGACGACATCTAATGCGTAATGGGCTGGCTCTGGGTATTCAGAACCAGCCCATTTGATGTTCGATGAGCCGAGTCGGCGCCTCTCACAAAAGTAACTAGGAGCTAGCGAGGCCTATCCGAATTGGCCTCATTGGCGGTGTCGATCTCGAGCACCGTGCGGCGGGCACTGTAGGCGACGAGGCCGGCGCCTGCCGCGGCGAGTGCTGCAGCGGCTACCGTGAGGGGAGCGTTGGCATCGCCCGTGCCCGCAAGCGCGCCCGCTTTTCCGGAGCGCTTGTTATTGCCGTGGTCCTTGCCACTGCCGGAGCTGCTTCCGCCGGAGCCGCCGCCCTCGTCAGTACCGCCGCCACTTGAGCCACCATCGCCGTCCGCCGTCATCGGGGCGTCGTGAAGCCCTGTGGCGTCCGCGCTGTCGCATACGCCGACCTGAACTTCTGAGCGTTCGCATGCCGCGTCGGGCACGTGGAGCTCGTGCAGTACAGCACCCAGCGCCGAGTTCGCGCCCGGTCGAATTTCTTCGAGCGTTACGGGATCGAGCGCCGCCAGATTACGCGCCTTCGCATACAGCGTTACGCGTTTGCCCACTTCGTCGCTCCAACTCTCGGGGATGGCGAAGCTCATACGGAACTGTGCCGTGCAACCCGGTGCCAGCACGGCGTTGCCGTTGTCGGCTACCAGCGGGTGCGTTGCAAAACGTGCGCCCAGCGTCTCGAGCGCGTACTTCACGTGTGCCATATCGTTGGCCGAAGCGTCCTCGGCAAGCTCTGGATCGTAGATCGAAGCCATGCGTGCGTTCACTCCGAATCCGATGGATGCGCTGGAGAACGGCTGGCTGGAGCCCTCTCGGTACAGATCGATCGTGCCGGCGGTCAGTAAGGTGTTGCCGTCGTTTCGCACCGTGACCATGAAGGATTCGCCTGCTGCTCCGGGCACCACCGCGCCCGAGGTAGCAACGGCGCCCGTCGGAGTGGCACACGCCACCAAGGGCACTTCGATGTCGTGCAGCTCTGCCTCGCTCTTCTCCGCGCTCACAATGTGCGTGGCGAGCGCGGAGAGCATGCCTCCCGACGTCAAAAATGTCGTTATCTGATCGACGGGATGGTCCAGCTCGCACATCACAAACGGCTCCGTGAACAGATCGCCCGCCAAGGTGCTGGCGAAGATGCGGAAGTGCTTGCCCATCACTGCAACCGGGTTGCCTTCTTCGTCGTAGGTTTGTCCCACCTTGCCATCGGTGTTCTCTACATAGAGCACGCACCTGCCGTTGTTGCTTACGCTAAACGATGCCGGGCCACAGCCTGCGGCACCCACGGGCTGCGTTGCAAATGCCGATGCGCCTCGCGTCCAAATAATATGCTGCAATTGCTCGTTGACGGTTGCCAAAAAGCCCGAATGTTGTGGCCACGGCACCGCACGGGGTACCGTGGCGTCTGGTGACATAACGCCCCAGCCCGCAATGGACTGGCCGATCACGGCGTACGATGCGCAGCCGCAACCGTCTGCGGTCTCGTACGCAACGGGCACCACCATTTTGCCGTTGATATTCTCGGGCTCGCCCAGCTCGATGCTCGACGGTGCTTGCGGAAAGCGGAGAACTTGGCGGAACGTCAGGCTGTCGCCCAAATCATCTGACCACAGGGTAAAGCACTCGAGCGCGACCTCGGCCTCGCTGCCGAGCGCCTTCTCTGCGGTGGTTCCGCGGCGGTGGAGGTAAGCGCCCGACAGGCGCCCGTCGACCAGCGTCTTGCCCACCGTGATGCGTGGACACTGCAGGCAATGGTAGCCATCCTCCTGAAGGCGGCCGCGCGAGATGCTGCGCCACGACGTGTGCGATATCACGCGAACTCCGTCGTTGCTTATGCGCAGGCGCACAACGGACAGTATGCCGGATGTGCTCGCCGTATCGAAAAGGGTGTTGTCACCGGCGGGGCGCTCGCCCGAGACCAGCAGCACGTAGGCGTCCTGGTTTCCTCTTCCGTCCGTATATTCCACCACGTCGAAGTCGTAATCGAATATGCCGGTGCGCTCCACGTCGCCCTCGCCAAACCCAAGGGGAAAGTCCACGGGTGTGGGAGCGGACCACGTGCCGTTCGTCTTTGTATGTACCACCAGGCGCGAGCGGCCATTGTCGCCGTAGCGCACCGAGGCGATACGGAACAGGCATTCTACGCTGGCAATCATTGCCAGCTTCATGTGAGCTTCGCTGAGCACGCCAGCAAACAGCACGTTGTCGCTCGAGGGCTTGATGCCGCCACGCTCGTCCTCCGACACGCCGGCAGAATCGGCGTTCGGGTCGGCAACGGTGTTCGTTGCCTGACCGATGTAGGTGTACTCATACATCGGCGCGGCGTTTTCGTCGTTCTCTATCAGTGCATGGACGAAATGCTCGATCTGTCCCGTGTCGTCGCTTTCTGCATCCGCCTCGAGCTCAATGCGCGTGACCGCCCGATCCCAATCGCGCACGACAGGCGCGGCGTTTACGGCAGTGGCCTTAACCTCAGCGCGTGCGAGCAGCTCGGCGTTGGTGACGATGGTGGCCGATGCGATAAATTGCGGCACGCCGCCCGCCTCGATGTTGCCGGGCATGCCGAAGCGGGCATCCAACGTGTAAGGCGTATCTCCACCCAATGCGAGCTCAGAGCGCTGGAGCACATACTGGTTGCTATTGTTCACCGACATATTCCACGAATCGAGGAGTGTGGGCCACGATCCCGACCAAGCCTTGGTGGTCCACTTGAACATTACGAACTGGAGTATCACATCGACATCGACGTCTGCACCCACGCGCAGCCGCGGAAGCTGGTGCCCGTCCGCCTTCTCGTACCCAATGAACAGGGTGAGGGATGCGGCGCCACGCACGGCAGACGAGGCGACGCCTGCAACGCCGGCGCCAAAGGTAACGGCAAGCCCGATCTGGATGGTGAATGAGCCCGACGTGTTGGAATAGTCGAGCGAAATGTTCTTGAAAAACGCCGCGCCGCTGCCGTGCGTGTGGGCACCCACGGCGAGCGCCAGCTTCGCCAGCACCCAGGGGTTGACGTTTAGGAAAAAGGGCACCGGTCCTAGGGTAAACTGCTCGGTCCAATTGAGGTCGGTTCTTACCTGGAAGAGGGCCTTAATATTGCCGTATGCGGGGTCGTTGTTGCTGCCCCAGGTTTTGCCTACCCAATCGTAGGCGAGCGATCCGTACACCTGTGTGGCGATATCCATCGTGAACAGCAGCGTGCAATGGTGACGAAGGAGCTTGGTGTTTCTTGGATCAGTGCCCGAACCGGCACTCATGCTCTTGTACTGATTCCACTTCCCTTCCATCTCGTCGAGGTAGCGGTTTGCCTGCTTGGCGCCCGACTCGCGCGGCGATTTCTTCCAGTATTCCAGATCAGGGTTGCCCGAATCGTTCATATAGCTGGCTGGTTTGTATCCTCCGCCAAACAG
>CAJKGV010000050.1:0-10677 GCA_905199455.1 Collinsella aerofaciens
ACGCGCATAAAGAAAGCCTCCCATTTCTCATGTCCAAGAAATGGGAGGCAGTTCACATGTGGTCCGGGCTTTATAAAAGCTAGAGAATATCTCTCAGCGGTTGGCTTAGCCAAAGTAGCGCTTGAGCAGGCCGGCGAAAGCCTTGCCGTGGCGGGCCTCGTCGCGAGCCATCTCGTGCACGGTGTCGTGGATGGCATCGAGGCCGGCGGCCTTGGCACGCTTGGCAAGATCGGTCTTGCCGGCGGTGGCGCCGTTCTCGGCCTCAACGCGCATCTCGAGGTTCTTCTTGGTGGAGTCGGTCACGACCTCGCCCAGGAGCTCGGCGAACTTGGCGGCATGCTCGGCCTCCTCGTGGGCAGCCTTCTCCCAGTACAGGCCGATCTCGGGATAGCCCTCGCGATGAGCGACGCGAGCCATGGCCAGGTACATACCGACCTCGGAGCACTCGCCCTCAAAGTTGGCGCGCAGGTCGGCAACGATGTCCTCAGAGACACCCTCCATCTTGGCGACGCCCACGACGTGCTCGGCGGCCCACTCGAGCTGGCCCTCCTCCTGCTTCAGGAAACGAGAACCGGGAACGCCGCACTGGGGGCACTTAAAATCCTCGGGCAGCTGGTCGCCGTCGAACTCTTCCACATAACCGCAAACGGGGCAAACAAACTTCATGATTCGATCCTTTCGATCGATGGCGATTGCGCGCTCGTCCGGTCCCGTAAGGGCCCTCTCCGGACGTGCGTCTTGACGAGTTCTATTATCCATAAATGCAACCAAATGTGAAGCCTATTAGGAATGATTTTTAATAAAACAATTTTGAGATATGAAGATGTTGATTGATTAACGATTGGCAGGCCGTCTTTGACCGCCGCTGAGTACAATCGGGCGAGCAAATGTTGACCTATCAACAAATGAAGGAGTTTCCTTTATGCATCTAGCCCGTCGTGCCTGGTGCCGAACATATCAGACGGTTTTTCGCATTGCATTGCCGATCCTGCCCTATACCGAGCCGCGCATTTTAGAGCATGCCGAGGATGTGCCCGCGGTGCTTCAAAAGCGCTCGATCCAGAAGGTCCTTATCGTGACGGATCCCGGCATTGCACGTTTGGGACTCACGGCATCACTCGAGCGTGCGCTTACGGCTCAAGGGATTGGCGTTACGGTCTATGCCGAAACGCGTGCAAACCCCACGGTTTCAAACGTGGAAGAAGCGGCGTCCCTGTATCGAGAGAGCGCCTGCCAGGCCATTATCGGCTTTGGCGGTGGCTCGGCCATGGACTGTGCCAAGGGCGTGGGCGCACGCATTGCGCAGCCAAACAAGCCCATCAACAAGATGCGCGGCCTGCTGCGGATTCATCGTCGCCTGCCGCTGCTCATCGCCGTTCCCACTACCGCCGGTACGGGAAGCGAAGTCACGCTTGCGGCGGTAATTACCGATGACGGGACGCACTACAAATACCCCATTAACGACTTTGTGCTCATCCCGCGTTTTGCAGTCCACGACCCCGAGTTTACGTGCGGCTTGCCCGCTTCCATTACGGGGCAGACGGGCATGGACGCCCTGACGCATGCCGTTGAGGCCTTTATCGGGCGAAGCACCACGCCCTATACGCGCAAGATGGCGCGACAGGCGGTGCAGCTTATCCACGACAATTTGCTCGAGGCCTATGAGCATGGTGACGACATGCGCGCTCGTCGCAATATGCTTTCGGCGGCGTATAAGGCGGGCGTTGCGTTTACCCGCTCCTATGTCGGATATGTGCATGCCATCGCGCACAGTCTGGGCGGCCGATACGGAATTCCGCACGGTTTGGCCAACGCGATCATCCTGCCGCACATGCTTCGCGCTTATGGTGACGCCGCCGCCCCCAAGCTTGCCGATCTTGCTCGCATGGCGGGCATTGCGCCGGCTACCGCGCAGGATAGTCTTGCGGCCGAGGCCTTTATCGATTGGGTCGACCGCATGAACGAGATCCTGGGAATCCCCAAATATGTCTCGGGCATTCGCCGCTCCGACATTCCCGAGATGGCGGCGCATGCCGATGCCGAGGCCAATCCGCTGTACCCCGTTCCGCTTTTGATGGACCGCTTGGAGCTCGAGCGTATGTACGAGGTCGTCGCGGGTGGTATGTTTGAGGACGAGAACTAGGAGGGTGCCATGAACACCGAGGAAATTGCGCGCATCGTCGGCGATCAGCGCACTTACTTTAAAACGCACGCTACGTTTGATGTTGATGCCCGACGTCGCGCGCTCGTGAGTTTACGCGATGCGGTACGGGCGCACGAGGCCGATATTGCCCATGCACTCAAGACCGATTTGGGAAAGTCGCATGACGAGGCATATATGTGCGAGATCGGCACGTCGCTTTCCGAGATTCGTCATCAGATCGCTCACGTGGCTCGATGGAGTCGTCCGCGCCTGCGTCCGTGTGACCTTGCCAACGCCGTGAGCGCGTGCAAAACGCGAGCCGTGCCCTATGGCGTCACGCTCATCATGGCTCCGTGGAACTACCCGTTTTTGCTAACACTCGAGCCGCTCGCCGGCGCCCTTGCCGCGGGCAATACCGTGGTCATCAAGCCGAGTGCCTATGCTCCGGCATCGAGCGCGGTGCTCAAGCAAATCTGTGAAGAGGCATTTGATCCGCGCCTGGTGACGGTTGTCGAGGGCGGGCGCGCCGAGAACGAAGCGTTGCTCGATGAGTGCTGGGACAAGATCTTCTTTACCGGTAGCGTTCCGGTCGGCAAGCTCGTCATGGAGCGCGCGAGTAAAAACCTCACGCCCGTGACGCTTGAGCTGGGCGGCAAGAGCCCCTGCATCGTGGATGCGACGGCAAACTTGAAGGTCGCGGCACGGCGTATCGCCTTTGGCAAATGGCTCAACGTAGGGCAGACCTGCGTGGCGCCCGACTACCTGCTGGTCGATACGCGCGTGCACGACGAGCTGCTGGACCTCATCAGGGAAGAGGCCCGCCGTATGTTTGGCGAGCATCCGCTCGATAACGAGGATTATGGGCATATCGTCAACGCCAAGCATTTTGCGCGCGTGCGTGGGCTGATCGATCCCGATAAGGTTGTGCTTGGAGGCACGGCGCGCGAGTCATCGCTCAAGATTGAGCCGACGATTTTGGACGGCGTGACCCCCGATGACGCCGTGATGCAGGAGGAGATTTTCGGCCCCATCTTGCCGGTGCTGACGTTTGAGAGCCTAGACGAGGCCGAGACGTTTATTACGGATCGTCCGACGCCGCTGGCTCTGTATATCTTTAGCCAGGATCGCGCAGTTCAGCAGCGCTTTGTGCGTTACGTGCCCTTTGGCGGCGGCTGCGTCAACGACACGATTATGCACTTGGCTACGAGCCATATGGGCTTTGGTGGCATGGGTGCGAGCGGTATGGGGCGGTACCATGGACGCGAGAGCTTCGATACGTTTAGCCACAAGAAGAGCATCGTGAACAAGGCAACGTGGCTGGACGTGCCATTCCGCTATGCTCCTTACGCAAGCTGGAAGCACAAGTTCGTGCGCATGTTTGTGCATTAGAAAAGGGCGCAGGTAATACGAACAAGTGTTCCTATTACCTGCATTTTGCGTTAGACTACTGTTATGGAGCACGGATGGGCCAACTCCCTTTAGAAGGGATTTGGTATGAACGTAAGCGATGTTATTTCGTTATTGGCGTTGTTGATTGCGGCTATCGAACTCGGTCTGTTTATCGGCCGAATGAAATAGCCGCCCCCGCGTAAGCGAAGACGGCCACTTCTCACGATGAAAACGTGTATCGGAGTTGGCAAGACCCGCGGCAACGGGTGCCATCCGTGTTCCTATCTTATCTGCAAGCGTTCTGTCGCGCAAGCGTTGAGGCAAACGATTGAAGGACGCAGACAGGATGTATTTGTGTCCGCACGGGACCGTAGACTTCTCAATAAGGTTACACACCGGTTTATCCGGCCGTTAGAGGAGCTGCTATGTACGAGCCTTCGCGTGTTCTTCTGTCATTTCACATTGCAGGATTTCAGTATGCCGATGGCGCTTTGGTCCTAGGCGATCTTAAAGCGGGCGATAAACTGACGCTGTGTGCCGAGCGCGATAATCCCCATGACCCCGAGGCAGTTGCGATCTACTATGGCAAGACCAAACTTGGCTACGTTCCGGGAAACGAGGTCGGCCCACTGTCCTTGATGATGTATTACGGCCACGAGGACGTATTTGAGGCCCGTGTGCAACAGGTTGCCCCCGAGCGCAGCCCGTGGCATCAGGTGCGCGTTGGGCTCTACGTGGTGGATGCTCGCTAGTCGGCAATGGAGGCTGCCATGTTTGATGACGATGACCTGTTTGATCTGGCAGATGATCCGTTTGAGTGGGATGTGCTACTCGATGACGATGAGCTGGAACAGGACCGTAAGATGCGGCAGGACAAGAAAACTCAGGGTGACGCTTCGAAAAAGCAAGACAAGCGCCGCCGCGGACTGTTCGGCGGGCTCTTTGGATAACCGCCGCATCGCTACGTCTGTATACTTAGCACGAGTTGGATGCATTGCGAAATGAGGGCATAGACGATGATGTGGTTTACCGCCGACCTGCACCTGGGCGATACGAATATCTTGCACGACATGGATCGACCGTTTGATTCGGTCGAGGAGATGAACCGCAAGGTCATCGATGCCATCAATGAGTGCGTGGCTGCGGACGACCGCCTCTATATCCTGGGAGACTTTACGTATCGCTTGCCCATGGCGGAGGCGGTGCGCCTGCGCGAGCGTATCGAATGCAAGAATGCGACGCTCATCCGCGGTAACCATGACGGCGACTGGGAAGATTCCGACGCCCCGCAAATTTGGGAAGACGTGCGCGATTACCTGGAGATTGCTCCCGGCTATGCCAAGGGCCATCGTCTGGTTATGAGCCACTACCCCATGCTCAGCTGGAACGGCAAGGCACGTGGCGCCATTATGCTGCATGGGCATATCCACAGCAGGGGTGACCGCACCAACGCACGCAACCGCGATCGCGAGCGCCCGATCCTGCGCTATGACGTTGGCCTTGATGCCAACGACTACAGACCCGTAAGCCGCGATCAAATCCTGGGCTTCTTTGGACTGTAATGCTCGAACCACCACAAAGGGGACAGGCACCTTTGTGGTGGTTCTGGCGCCGTTGCCATTATGGCGGCGGCGCCTTTTTTGTCCGCGTGGCGCGGTAGAGTGTAGGCGGTTGAAATTTGCGTCCATCGAGGAGCTGCTATGAACGAGATCAAGTGCCCGCATTGCGGCGAAGTTTTTAAGGTCGATGCGTCCGGCTATGCGGATATCGTCAAGCAAGTGCGCGATGCCGAGTTCTCGCGCGATCTTGATGAGCGCGTAGCGGCGGCTCGACGCGAGGGCGAGCAGGCGCTGGAGCTTGAGCGTTCGCGTTCGGCGTCTGCCCTGCAGGAGGCGGAGTCTCAACGCGACGCTCAGCTTGTCGAGCAGAAGAACACTGCGGATCAGAAACTGGCGCAAGAGGTTGCCAAGCGCGATGCTGAGCTTGCCGAGCTGCGCGCTAAGCTCGAGGGCGCTGCCGCAGAGCGCGAGAGTGCAAGCCAGCGCGCGGCGGTTGAGGCACGAGCCAATGCTCAAAAAGAGAATGCCGAACTCCAGCGTGAGATTGATAGCCTGCGTGCGCAGCTTGGGCGCAAAGATGACGAAGCAAAGCTTGCCGAGTCGGCGGCGCGCAACGCTGCTCAAAACGATTTAGCTGCACGCGACGCTCAGATTGCCGAGCTGCAGGCCAGGCTTGCCGCGGCGGACAAGGCCCAGGAGATGGCGCTTGCCGCTGCCGCGGCAGAGTCGCAGCGTGAGCTCGATGCCGCTCGCAGCGAGGCCGAGCGCGCGCTTGCTGACTATCGCGCGAAGGTGCAAGAGAAGTTTTCCGCCGCAAAGGCTCAGTCCGAGCAAGAGGCCGAGGGCCTGCGTGCCCAGCTGCGCGAGCAGGAACTGATGGCAAAAATGAACCTGTCAGAGGCGGTCGCCGCGGCGGAGCGAGAGCGCGATGAGGCACGTGCCAAGCTGACGAGCGAGCTGGCGGTGCGCGATTCTCGCGAGGAGCAAGCCAAGGCGGCACACGAGCTCGAGCTTGCGCAGGCCAAGCGCGCGAGCGATGACCTGATTCGCTACAAGGACGAAGAGATTGAGCGCCTTAAGGACATGAAGGTCCGCCTGTCCACCAAGATGGTGGGCGAGTCGCTCGAGCAGCACTGCGAGACCGAGTTTAACCGTCTGCGCATGACGGCGTTTCCTAACGCGTACTTCGAGAAGGATAACGATGCGTCCGAGGGCACCAAGGGCGACTTTATCTTCCGCGAGTGCGACGCAAGCGGTAACGAGGTCATTTCGATTATGTTCGAGATGAAAAACGAGAACGACGAGACCGCGACCAAGCACAAAAACGAGGACTTCTTTAAGAAACTCGATCACGATCGTCGCCAGAAAGGCTGTGAGTACGCGGTGCTCTGCACACTGCTCGAGCCCGAAAGCGAGCTCTATAACGCAGGGATAGTCGACGTGAGCTATCGCTACGAGAAGATGTACGTGATTCGCCCACAGTTTTTCATTCCCATGATTACGCTTCTTCGCAACGCCGCCATGGGTTCGCTGCGCTATAAGCAGGAGCTGGCGGAGTACAAACAGCAGAATATCGACGTCACGAACTTCGAAGCCAAGATGGAAAAGTTCAAGAATGATTTCGGTCGCAACTACGAGATCGCGAGCCGCAAGTTCCAAACGGCGATTGATGAGATCGACAAGACGATTAGCCATCTGCAGAAAACCAAGGAGGCATTGCTGTCCTCCGAGAACAATTTACGTCTAGCCAACAAGAAGGCCGACGATCTTACCATTCGCAAGCTCACCTGGGGCAACAAGACCATGAAGGCGGCGTTTGACGAGGCGCGCGGGGCTGCGACAGGGGCAAACGATGAGCCCGCCGAGGCGGATTCGTATGAGGTCGAGGATGCCGAGTAGGGGATAGCGTATAGTGCAAAAGCGGGGCCGCTGGCGATATTGCCAACGGCCCCGCTTCGTTCCAGTATGTACGGCTAGTCCTCGAGCAGGTCCTCGATAAAGCCGACGCGGTAGTTTTTGAAGATGACCTCGCCGCCGTCTTGCGTGGCATCCAGGTCGACATCGCCCATGATGCCAAAGTCGTGGTCGCCATCCTCGTCGGCAAAAATCTGGTGCACGTGCCACACGTGATCGGTCTTCTCGTCGCTCCCGTCGATGGTAAACATCGCGGCGCTGCGGGCATCTCCGTCGGTGAGGATTTCCTCGTGCTGCTCATGGTAGGCATCGAGCGCCTTTTGCCAGCGGACCTCGCTCATGCCCCAGTCCTCGTCGAGTTCGCCCAGGTCGCGAACGTGCTCGCGGGCGGCAAGGGTCACGCGGCGGAAGAGTGCGTTGCGCACCAGCAGCGTGCAGCCGCGACGGTCCGCAACGACCTCGTCGATGCCCTGCGGCGGCGCGGCGTCGAGGGCCGCCGGGTTGCCGGCGTTCTCCCACTCGTCCACCAGGCTCGAGTCGACCGAGCGCACCACAAAGCCGAGCCACGAAATGATGTCGCGCAAGCGCTCATCGCGCTTCTCAATGGGCACGGTGCGATCGAGGGAGCGGTAGGCCTCGGCTAGGTAGCGCAGCAGAATGCCCTCGGAGCGGGCGATGCCGAGCTTTTGGATATAGCCCTTAAAGTCGCTCGCGCTCTCCAACATGTCGCGCAGGACGCTCTTGGGCGAGAGCTGGTAGTCGTTGGCCCAAGGTACTTCCTGGCAGTACTTGTCGAAGGCGGCATCGAGCAAATCCTCGAGCGGCTTTTCGTAGGTGACATCCTGGATGCGCTCCAAGCGTTCCTCATATTCGACGCCGTCGGCTTTCATCTCGGCCATAGCGCGGTCGCGCGCGGCGCGCTCCTGCGCGCGCAGCACCTGCTTGGGATCCTCGAGCGTAGCCTCGACCATTGAGATCAGATCCATGGTATAGGTCTCACTCTCGGGGTCGAGCAGCTCCAGCGCGGCAAGCAAAAACGGCGAGAGCGGCTGGTCGAGCGCAAAATCCTCGGGCAGGTCGACCGTTAGCGCATAGTCGATGTCCGGCGCGGCGTCAGCTGGAGCGTCGGGTGCGGGCGGCACCTCGGTGCGCACGACGACGCCGGAGTCGATGAGCGTGGCGAAGATCTCGTCGGCACGAACCTCGAGCTTTGCCTTTTCCTCAGGGGTCTGCAGGCTTGTTTCGATGAGGTCGTGCACGCGGGCGCGGGCGTCGCCGCCCTGCTCGACCACGCTAATCACCATGGAGTGTGTGATGCGCAGGCGCGGCTTGAGCGTTTCGGGCTGCGTCTCGATCAGGCGCTCAAAGGTCTGCTTGTTCCAGGTGACAAAGCCCTCGGGGGCCTTCTTCTTTTTAATCTTGCGGAGCTTCTTGGGGTCGTCGCCCGCCTTGGCCATGAGCTTGGCGTTCTCGATCTCGTGCTCGGGTGCCTCGGCAATCACCATGCCCTCGGTATCAAAGCCCGAGCGGCCGGCGCGACCAGCGATCTGGTGGAACTCGCGGGCGCGCAGACGACGCATCTTGTAGCCATCGAA
The DNA here is from genome assembly GCA_905199455.1 of Collinsella aerofaciens. GTDB lineage: Bacteria > Actinomycetota > Coriobacteriia > Coriobacteriales > Coriobacteriaceae > Collinsella > Collinsella aerofaciens_AW. The sequence goes on from CAJKGV010000050.1 coordinate 8,601, forward strand.
CTTGGTGAGCGCGGTGAGCACCACGGTGTGGATGGGTACGTTGATGCCGACGCCGAGCGTATCGGTGCCGCAGATGACGGGCAGCAGGCCCTGCTGCGCCAAACGCTCGACCAGCAGACGATAACGCGGCAGCATACCGGCGTGGTGCACGCCGACGCCGCAGCCAAGCAAACGCTTGAGGATCTTGCCGAAGGCCGTCGAGAAGCTCGTGCCCTTGGCCGCCTCCTTGATGGCCTCGCGCTGCTCCTTGCTGGCAATGCCAAAGTTGGCGAGCGACTGTGCCGTCGCAAGGGCGGCATCCTGGCTAAAGTGCACGATATAGAGCGGGGCCTCTCCGCCGCGCATCGCGAGCTCGACGGTGCCCTCGAGGGAGGTCGTCACGTAGTCGTAGCTCAGCGGCACGGGGCGTGGGGCATCGACGACCAAGTCGCAGGTAGCGCCGGTGTGTTCCTCGAGTGAGGCGGCGATGGCAGTGACATCGCCGAGCGTGGCGCTCATGAGCATGAATTGCGTGTGAGGCAGGGTGAGCAGTGGCACCTGCCAGGCCCAGCCGCGGTCGGGGTCGGCAAAATAGTGGAACTCGTCCATGGCGACGCAGCCCACGTCGGCGCCCTCGCCCTCGCGCAGTGCATCGTTGGCAAGGATTTCTGCCGTGCAGCAGATGACGGGCGCCTTGGTGTTGATATGCGTGTCGCCGGTGATCATGCCGACGTTATCGCGGCCGAGCACCTGCACAAGGTCGAAAAACTTTTCGCTGACCAGAGCCTTGATGGGGGCCGTGTAATAACAGCGCTTGCCCTGTGCCATGCCCATAAAGAGCATGCCTAGCGCGACAAGCGACTTGCCCGATCCGGTCGGTGTTCCCAAAATGACATGGTCACCGGCGGCTAGATCCATGAGGGCCTCTTCCTGGTGGTCCCACAGCTCAATACCGCGGTCGCTTGTCCATTCAAAGAAGCGTTCGAAGGCCTGATCGGGCGTGAGCCATGGTTCGGGCTCGCTACCATCCTCGGGCTCCCACCAGGTGGGGGAGAGCGCGCCGAGCGAGCCGAATTCGGCTTCGGTTCCCGTGCCGCCCGAGAACGAGCTGGCGGCGCCGGCGCCAGAAACGGTGCTGGCGGAAGTATCTGTCGTGGTCTGTGCCATGTGGTTGCTTTCTCTCGCCGTTTGTCCGCCAACTATTATGGCGTAGCAGCGGCGCGGGGTGCCAGCGCGCGAGAAAATGCAGGAAATGGGCGTTCTGCCCAGCCGTTTGGTGCAGTTGCCAGCTAAGTGAGTAGACTTTTTGCAATATCGCGAGCACATGGCTTTTGCGCAAGAGCTCTACCTGCGGTTTTAGTTTTCGTTATGCGGGTTGTGCTTGGCTATTGCAAAAAAGTCTACTCACTTAGGTTTGAGGGTCGTTCGCTGACGCCTATTTTCACTTGTTTGCCGACGCCGCGACCATCAGAAGCCCCTAGGACTCCTGCGGCAGGCGCTTCTTGCCTTTGCGGGCGCGGTTTCTAAAGTTCTCGACGGCCTCTTCCATGCCCAGAGGTACATAGGTGAGCGCATCGAGGTTTTCGGGCAGGTAGCAGGCAAGGCTTTGCTCCTGCGCGCGGCCCGCCGCGAGCTGTTCATCGCTGGGCTGCGCTCCAGGTGTGGCGCGAATGCCATAGACGGCGGCACCCATCTCGCGCGTGCGGCGCTCGTACTCGGTCTCGGGATGCTCGGGATGGTCGCGGCGTACGTCGTCACTTACCCAAAGCGTGTCGTAGCCGGCCGCGGCAAACTGTCCCAGGGCGTAATCGCGCAATGGTTTGCTGTCGGTGCGCAGCGTGACGGTGGCGTTGGCTGCAAAGAGCGGGCGGTAGAGCATCAAATGGTCGACATGGACGAGTCGTTTTTTGGCGTACTTGGCCTTGGGCTGCGGCGTGGGAAAGTTGATGGTGATGGCATCGAGCTCGCCTGCGGCAAATAGCTGTGGCAGCGATGCGGCGCCTCGGGGCAGGACGAGTGCGTTGGATAGCTCCTGCTCGCAGATTTTCTGTGCGGCATAGGCGATGCAGATGGGCTCCTGGTCCATACCGATAAAGAG
>CAJKGV010000051.1:0-10588 GCA_905199455.1 Collinsella aerofaciens
CCCAACACAAAGAAAGGCTCCCCTCTCGCCCAGTGGACGGGAGGGGAGCCTTATATGTGACCGCGGCAAAAGGATGGCAATACCGCAGTCGCCCAAAGGGAGGGTCCGGATGCACCGGGCCTAGATAAGGTTCTTGCCAGACACCTTATCGAAGAGATGGGTCGCGTTCTTCTCGAACTTGAACCAGATGGTGTCGCCAGCCTTGAGCGCGCCCTTGGCCTCGAGGTCGACGACGGGGATAATCAGGACAAACTGGCCGTCGGGAGCGGTCACGTGGACATGCTCGGTCGAGCCCATGAGCTCGGTCACCTCGACGGTGCCCTGGAGCGCACCCTCCTCGTCCTTGTCGGCAAGCAGGATCTGCTCGGGACGCACGCCGGCCGTAATCTCCTTCACGTCGCCGCCGTCCCAGTTGAGGGCAAGCTGAGCGCAAGTCTCGGGGGCGAGCGCCACGTTCATATCCTCGGTCTTGACGGTAAAGCCGTTGCCCGAGCGCACCAGCTGGGCATCGAAGAAGTTCATCTGCGGCACGCCGATGAAGCCGGCGACGAAGATGTTCGCGGGATGGTTGAAGACCTCCTGCGGCGTGGCGATCTGCTGGACAACGCCGTCCTTCATGACCACGATGCGGTCGCCAAGGGTCATGGCCTCGGTCTGGTCGTGAGTAACGTAGATGAAGGTGCCCTTGATCTCGTGGCGCAGCTTAATGAGCTCGGCTCGCATCTGGTTACGCAGCTTGGCGTCCAGGTTGGACAGCGGCTCGTCCATCAGGAAGACCTTGGGGTCACGCACGATGGCGCGGCCGATAGCGACACGCTGGCGCTGGCCGCCGGAGAGCGCCTTGGGCTTACGGTCGAGGTACTCGGTAATGCCCAGAATCTCGGCAGCAGAGCGAACCTTGCGGTCGATCTCGTCTTTGGGGACCTTCTTGAGCTCAAGCGTAAACGCCATGTTCTCGTACACCGTCATGTTGGGGTACAGAGCGTAGCTCTGGAACACCATGGCGATGTCGCGGTCCTTGGGCGCCACGTCGTTGACGCGCTTGCCGTCGATGAGCACGTCGCCCGAGGTAATGTCCTCCAGGCCGGCGACCATGCGCATCGTCGTGGACTTACCGCAGCCAGAGGGGCCAACGAGGACGACGAACTCCTGGTCGTGAACGGTGAGGTTGAAGTCCTCTACAGCGAGCACACCGTCCTCGGTAACCTTGAGGTTGTGCTTCTTCTCCTCGGTCTTCTTCTTTTTGCCAAAGAAGCCCTTCTTTTTTGACTCGTTGTTGGGATACACCTTCTGAACATGTTTGAGAACGATCTCGGCCATGTCTCTACCTTTCGATATGCGGCGCCACGCTGAGGGGCGCCGCAGAAACTTGCAAAACAGTTACGGCATCAGCCCTTGACGGCACCTGCCACCACGCCGTCGATGATGTACTTCTGACAGAGGATGTACATGATGACGATGGGGATAACGACCATCATGATGCAGGCCATCATGGGGCCGAGCTCGACGTGGCCGTAGCCGCCGCGGAAGTACTGGATCAAGATAGGAATGGTCTTGTACTTGGTGGAGTCGAGCGTAAGGTAGGGCAGCAGATAGTCGTTCCAGACCCACATGGTCTCGAGGATGCCGACCGAAAGATAGGTGGGCTTCATGATGGGAAGGACGATCTTAAAGAACACCTGGACCGGGTTGCAGCCGTCGATCATGGCCGCCTCTTCGATCTCGAGCGGAATGTTCTTTACAAAGCCGGCGAACATAAAGACCGCCAGGCCCGCGCCAAAGCCGAGGTAGATAAAGCAGATGTTGAACGGCGTGTTGAAGCCGATGCGGTCCGCCAAATTGGACAGCGTGAACATGAGCATCTGGAACGGCACGACCATCGAGAACACGAACAGGTAATAGAAGAAGTTCGAGATCTTGTTGTTGACACGAACCACGTACCAAGCGCACATGGAGCAGCACACCAAGATCAGCACGACCGACGTGACCGTGATGATGAGCGAGTACATAAATGCCGAGGCAAAGCCCTGCTCGTTAAGGGCGTGCATGTAGTTTGCGAGGCCGTTGAACGTCTCGGGCGTGAGCAGATCGAATGCCGTGGTGGTGCTGATTGCGGTCGCTTTCTTAAAAGAATTAAGCGCAATCATGAACACGGGGTAGATCCACGCGAGCGACAGAATCGTAAAGAAGATCGAGAGCGCGCGGTTGATAACCTTATCGCGTTTCATTACTGCTGCACCTCCTTGGACCTCGTGGCCTTAAGCTGAATCATGGAGATGGCTACGACCAGGATGCAGAAGATAACCGCCTTGGCCTGACCGATGCCCTGCCATGCGATACCGGCACGCGAATAGAACGTGTTGTAGATGTTCAGGGCGAGCATCTCGGTGGAGTGCGCGGGGGCGCCGCCGGTAAGGGCGAGGTTCTGGTCGAACAGCTTAAAGCCGTTGGTGATGGACAGGAACAGGCAGATGGTGATGGTCGGCATCAGGTTAGGGATCTTAACCTTCCAAAACGTCTGCCATGCCGTGGCACCGTCGACCTTGGCGGCCTCGATGTAGTCGGACGGAATGGACTGCAGACCAGCGATGTAGATGATCATCATGTAGCCGACCTGCTGCCACAGGGTCAGGATGATAAGGCCCCAGAAGCCAGCAGCAGAGTTAAGTGCGATGAGCTGGGCGCCCACGTTGGAAAGCAGGCAGTTGATCAGAATCTGCCAAATGTAGCCCAGCACGATGCCACCGATCAGGTTAGGCATAAAGAAGATCGTACGGAAGATGTTGGTGCCCTTGAGCGCTTTGCGGGTGAGCGCCTGCGCAATGGCGAGGGCGATCACGTTGATGAGCACCGTCGACAGGAAGGCAAACGCCACCGTAAAGAAGAACGACGTGGAGAACTGTGGATCGGACAGTGCGCGCACGTAGTTCTCGATACCGACAAAGTGCGCATTGTTGATGGTAATAAACTGGCAGAACGAGAGATAGAAGCCCTGGATAAAGGGGATCACGAACCCGATCATAAACGCCAGGCACGTGGGCAGCATAAAGAGCGGCCACCAGCGCTTGAGTGCTTTGCCCATAGAAGGGTCCTTTCAATATGCAGGGGGCGGGCAAACCTACGTCTGCCCGCCCCCTGTCGCTAATCAGATAGCTTGGGCAGCAACTGCTTACTCGGAAGCAGCCTTCTCGGTCTTCCAGCCATCGACGAAGGCGTTCTTGACGCCGTCCCACTTGGTGTTGTCGGCAGCATAAGCGATGAGAGCCTGCTTGAGGTTCTTCTTCCACTCCTCGGAGGGGATGTAAACGAAGTCCCAAGCGACGGTCTTCTTGCCGTCCTTGGCCATAGCAACGGCCTGCTGCGAGAAGACGTTGGTGGTCTCCTTAGCGCTCTTGAACGGGGCGGTCAGACCCATCTTGTCAGCGATGATGCTGGTGGCGGTGTCAGAAGTGACGCACCAATACATGAAGTCCTCGGTGGCCTTCTGGGCATCCTCGGAAGCCTGGGAGCTGACGCACCAGTAGTTCTCGCCGCCGGAGCACAGGCCCTGGTTCTCCTCGCCGTCGACGCCGATGTAGATCGGCAGCATGCCGAGCTGGTCGTCGGTCATACCGGCCTTGGTGAGGTCGGCGTAGGCCCAAGAGCCGTTCTGGTAGAAGACGGCCTTGCCGGTTGCGAACTCGTTGGTGGCGTCGTCACCGGTCTTGGAGGCGAGCTGCGAAGGATCGCAGGTGGAGTCGGTGATATACAGGTCGAAGATCTGCTTAAAGTTGTCGAGATACTCGCCCTTGATCTCGTCGTCCTCCTGATTGTGCTCCTTCTCGAACTCGTAGTAGAGCGGGAGGTTGGCGAGGTGCGTGGTGTAGCGCCAGCTGGAGGAGTCATCCATGCCGGCGGAAGTGAAGGCACCGTCAACGCCGAGCTCGTCCTTGCGGGCCTGGATGTCATCGGCGCAAGCCTTCAGCTTGTCGAAGGAGTTGATGTCCTCGGCCTTGTAGCCGGCCTTCTCGAGGAGCTCCTTGTTGTAGATGATGCCGTAGCTCTCCTGAACCCAGTCGATACCCAGATCCTTGCCGTCGGACTGCAGCGCCAGGGAGTCGTCGATGAGCTCACCGCGGAGCTTGGTGTCGGAAAGATCGGCGCAGTAGTCCTTCCAGTTCTTAAGGCCGGTGGGGCCGTTGACCTGGAACAGCGTCGGAGCGGAGCTCTTGGACATCTCGGACTTGAGCTTCTCCTCGTAGGTGTTGGAGGCGGCGGTCACGATCTTGACCTCGACGCCCTTCTCCTTCTTGTACGCCTTGGCGATCTCCTTCCACTCCTTGTCGACCTCGGGCTTGAACTGGAGGAAGTAGACCTCGGCAGCGTCACCAGAAGCAGAGGAGCCAGAGCCGGCAGAACCACCGCAGCCCACGAGGCCCAGACCAAGAACCGCAGCCGCGGAACCAGCAAAGCCCAGGAACTGCCTTCTGCTCATTTCGTTCTTCATTACAATCCACCCTTTCACACCGTGGCGGCACCCTTTGCCGCCGCCTTCGGAGATTGGCTCGGGGACTTTGCCCCTTTTGCTGACTTGTACAATACGCTATTTGGCTAGTTGTTTGAACAAGTATTACTAGAGCGGTAGAAAAACTTCGGTGAACGGTAATTTCGACTTGATACTTGACAAGTTTTGTATAAACAATTATTTGTTATCGAATGCAGAGAAAACGCCCGATCAAGCCGATGCATCGTCGGTTTGACCGGGCGTTTTCGCTTTGAGGGCATGAGTCTCGTCAGGCTGCGAGCTAGCCGGCTATCGCTTGGAATTGACGCGGTAATGGAAGATCTCGGGGTGTGTGCGGGCATGCGTGACCTCGAACAAGATGCCGTCCGAGGTGTACGACTGGCTCTCCATAACGGCGACGCAGTTGTACTTGCCAAGGTCCAGATAGCTGCAGTCCTCATCGTTGGCGAGCTCGACACTCACCGTACGGCGGCTCGCCATCACTTTGATGCCGCGCTTGTGCTCCAGATAGCCGTAGATAGAATCCGCCGCGATCTCGGGGGTCAGGCCCTTGGCGATCGACGCCAAAAAGTAGCCGTGGTCCACTTGGCGCGCGCTGCCGTTGAGGCTTCGGACACGCACGACGCGAATCAGCTCCTCGCCCACCTTAAAGCCCAGGCGACGAGAGAGTTGCTCAGTGCAAATCAAATGTTCAAAAGACTTGACCTCGGTCGATGCGACGGCATTGTTGCGTTTTGCGAACTCGCCAAACGACTCAACCTCTTCGAGTGCGCCCAGCATATCGGTTTCGCCCTTAAGCCAAATAACGCGCACGCCCTTGCCGTGTATAGGCTGCACAAACATCTGGTCGGCCAGCATGCTCAAGGCGCGTCGAACGGTATTGCGCGTGCAGCCAAACTCCGCGGTCAGCTCGGCTTCGGTTGGCAGCATCTCCTGAAACGCATAGGTCCCGTTGATGATGCGCGAACGGATCTCGCGGTAGATTCCTTCGTAAATCGCTTTTGGCATGATTTCACCTCTAATGAATATGTATGGCTAGGCACGATAGCATTTCTTAAAGTTGTTTAAACCGATTATCGGTAAAGCACGGATTATTTACCGTCGACGGTTCCCCCGAAACCCAAATCGGACCGAATCAAAACCGTCAATGCGGCAAGCAGCCAGTCCTCTACAATGAGTTCATTGTTTAAACGTTCTTGCTCGCACAGCATGTTGCATCCGAAAGGCATATTATGCTGCAGAAAATCCAACGTTTTGGCGGAGCCATGTTCGCGCCCGCCATGCTGTTTTCTATATCAGGCCTCATGGTCGGCATCTCCGCCCTCGCAACGACCGTGGATATCGTCGGCGACCTCGCCGTATACGGAACCCCCTGGTACGTTTTCTGGACTATCATTCAGCGCGGCTCGTGGACGGTCTTTAAGCGCCTTCCACTCCTTTTTGCCGTAGCGCTGCCCATCGGCCTTGCCCAAAAGCAACCGGCACGCTGCTGCCTCGAGGCGCTCGTAGCCTATTTTGCCTACTGTTTCTTTTTGAGCGAGATCATTAAGCTGAGCGGCGACAACCTTGGACTTAAGTACCCGTCGTCTTTAACCCCCGCCAGCGGCATCACCGTCATCGACGGTATCAAGACGCTCGACACCGGCATTATCGGCCCGCTGGCGGTGTCGGCAACCGTCGTTGCCATCCATGACCGCTTCTACGATGCCAAGGTTCCCGATTGGCTCGGCACGTTCTCGGGTTCCTCGCTCGTCTACCTCATCAGCTTTTTTGCCGTGTTTGCCCTTGCCGCCATCTCGGCCGCCATCGTGCCCTTCGCATACGCTGTGACCGAAACGCTGCGCCACGCACTTGCGGGCGTCGGCCCCTTCGGCGTGGGCATCTTTGTGTTTTTGGAGCGAGCGCTCGAGCCCATGGGGCTGCACCATCTGCTCTATATGCCCATCTATTACGACAATCTGGTCATTCACGACGGTATTTACGCCACGTGGACCAACCTGCTCCCCATTCTCTCCCATAGCACGCGCCCTTTAAATGAACTTGCGCCCTGGGCAGGTTTTACCGCCACCGGCTGGGGCAAGCTCTTTGGCCTTCCCGCCATCGCGGCAGCATTCTATTTCACCGCCAAACCCGAACGCCGCGCCGGCCTTAAGGTCATCCTTTTGCCCGCCATCGTCGCCTCGGTGGTCTGCGGCGTCACCGAGCCGCTCGAGTTTCTCTTTATGTTCACCTATCCCGGACTCTTTTTGCTCTACGCCGTCCTGTCCTCCTGCCTTGCCATGACCATGAACTTCTTTGGCATCGTCGGCATCTTCTCGGGCGGTCTCATGGAAATGACGGCCTTCAACTTCATCCCACTCATGCGAATGCATGCCGGCTCCTACCTTTTGGCGCTCGGTATCGGTCTTACCTTTAGCCTCATCTTTTTTGTTAGTTTTCGAGCACTCATCTTGGTCTATGACCTTAAGACGCCGGGCCGCGAGGATCATGTCTCCAATCGCGCGGCAATCGATCGTTTAACGGGAAGCGGCTTTGCCAAAGAGCAATCTCCCAATGGCGAGGTCAGTATTCAATCCGATCAAGATCACGTCCTCGCTGAGCGGGTAATTCAGCTTTTGGGTGGCGTTGGCAATATCGTGGGCGCAACCAACTGCGCCACGCGCCTGCGCGTCGAGGTCGCAGACCCTTCCATCGTTGCAGATAATGCGTCGTTTGTCGCGGTGGGCGCCAAGGGCCTCATCATTACGGGCAAGACCGCCCAGGTGATTATTGGCATCTCCGTTCCCCGCGTTAAAGAGCATTTTGACCAGATCATGGGCCTCGAGCCGGGATTTGTGTCCACCACCTCGGCCTCCCCTGCCGCCAGCGCAGCCCATAAGCGCGGCGATATCTGCTTCTTCGATATCGACGGAACGCTCGCCTGGCAAGACCCCAGGCTCGCCCAAGACCTTCCCGAAGACGAGCGGGACCTCTCCCCCTATCCCAACGAGGCGGTTTCGCAGGCAATCCGCGAGTTTGTCGCCAACGGCAACATGGCCTTTATCTGCACGGGACGCACCCTGAGCTGCATCCACCCCAAACTTCTTGAGCTGCCCTGGACCGGCATCGTCTGCCTCGCGGGTGGCTATGTCGAACTTGAGGGACACGTGATTCGCGATTTGGCGATGACGCCCGGCATGCTGCAGCGCCTTGCTCCCATTCTTGAGCAATCGGACGAAGTGATTCGTTTTGAGGGACTCAATGGCGTCGTTCGCATGAGTGCCGATGCGCCCGACGCTCCGGGATACGCCCGCACCGTGGGCGATGCAATTACGCAGCTGCAACATTACAGCGCCTACAAGATCTTAATGTCCACGTCGCTTGCCAACCGCATCGCTCAGGATCAAGCGTTTGAGCCGCTGCTCTGCTTTAACGAGCTCGAGCTCGAAGTGACCGAGATTTCGCCTCGCGAATGCACCAAGCGCGAGGGTATCCAGTCCGTACTCGACGCCCTCGATCCCCACCACGGAACCGTATACGGCATCGGCGACGCCAGCAATGACGTCTCGCTGATGAACGCCGTCGATGTCGGTATCGCCATGGGCAATGCGCCGGACTTCCTCAAGGAAAAGGCCGACTATGTCACCGACAGCATCGACCACGACGGCGTCGTCACCGCGCTCGAACACTTTGGGCTTATCTAGCCAAGCCCCTACCGCACTTGCGGCCGCATGGACCAATCGTCTTCAACCGCCGCGCTCGACGCCCTAATGTGGCAATATGTTGTCTGCATAATGCAACGATGCAACCTATCAAAGAATGCGAGAACCCGTGTCCAGTCCGTTTACCAGCTTTTTAGCCCAGCACTTTGACCAGATTAACGACTATCTGGCCACGTTCTTTGACGGACAGGCGACTTCCGCCGATATCGAGCGCTACCTGTATACCCCGCTCTCGGCATTTACGGCAAACGCTGGCAAGCGCCACCGCCCGCTCATCTGCATGCTCGCCGCCACTGCGGTAGGCGGCAGCTTTGAGAGCGCCCGCAGCGCAGCGGCGGCCATCGAGCACTTTCAGTCGGGCGCACTCATCCACGACGACATCGCCGACAACGGGCAGATTCGTCGCGGCAAGCCCTGCATGCACCTTACCGAGGGCACCGGTCTTGCCATCAACTGCGGTGACCTGGCGCTCACCATGGTCACCAAGACGGTTCTCGACGACCCCACACTCAACGCAGACGTGAAGCTTCACGTGCTCCACGAGCTTACCGAGATGATCGTCCGTACCATCGAGGGCCAAGCGCTCGACCTGGGCTGGGTCCGCGACGAGCGCTTTGACATTTCGGTCGACGATTATCTGGACATGGCGACGCACAAGACCGCGTACTACAGCGGAGCGACGCCGCTTGCCGCCGGAGCCATTATCGGCGGCGGCAGCGAAGAGCAGATTGAGGCACTGCGCGCCTTTGGGCTGCACACGGGCCTTGCCTTCCAGATTCAAGACGACCTGCTCAACTTGATCGGCACCAAGGAGGCCGCCAACAAGGACTTCCGCACCGATATCACCGAGGGCAAGCGCACCCTCGTTGCCGTGCATGCCCTGTCAGACGAGCGCTATCACGACGAGATCGAGGCAATCCTTTCCTCGGGCACCGAGGACCCTGCGCAGCTCGCACGCGCCGTGGAGATCTTCCAGGAGACCGGCTCCATCGATTACGCCCACACCTATGCGCTCGACCTGACCGCTAAGGCCAAGGCCGCTATCGAAGGCGTCGAGCTCGACCCGCATGCGCGCGAGCTCTTCCTCTCAATGGCAGATTTCTTTGTGGAGCGTCTTAACTAGCGGGGGTCATAAAACCTGTGGGCAGCGAGTTTGGGTACAAGTTGCTACACTATTGAGTGCATGTTTATAAATTGTCTCGCGTTGTCTATCCGACACACGCTCAAAATAGTACGAATGGTACGCCGAAAGGGGTTCGTTCATGGAACCTATTACCACGGGCATGCAGGGAGCAGCCGTCGAGGACGTCCAGTCCCGCCTTCTGCAGCTCGGCTATACAATCGATGACGCCGAGGTTGTCGACAAGCGCTTTGGCACCACCACCGAGCAGGCCGTCAGCACCTTCAGGCTCGACAGCGGCCTTGCTGCCGGTCATGCCGTCGATATCCCCTGTTGGAGCGCCCTGGTCGACGCCTCGTATAAGCTGGGCGACCGCACCCTGTATCTGCGCATGCCCAATTTCCATGGCGCCGATGTGCAGGCCCTGCAGCGCGCTCTCAACGTTTTGGGCTTTGCCTGTGGCGAAGACGACGGCTACTTTGGTCCGCATACCGAGGCCGCCCTGCAGCAGTTCCAGGAAAATGTCGGCCTGTTTGCCGACGGCATGGCCTTCCAGGACACCTACGCCTACATCAACCGCCTGCACCATGTGTGGGAGGGCAAGCCCTCGGTCACCGAAGCCGAGTCCCGCATCGGTTTTGCTCGCGCCGCCAACGTGCTCGAGCGCTTCCAGATCGCCGTTATCGGCGAGGACCCCATCGCACGCAGCGTTGCTTCGCGCATGTGGAACATCGCCACGGCAACGACCGACAACAGCGGCATGATGCTCTGCGACTCCGAGGTCCCAACCGACGTTGACCTGGTGCTCGAGATCGCAAGCGACGAGCTGCCCGCCGACGCCGCGCCACGCGCCACGATTGCCCTCGCCGAGTGCCACAACCTGGCCCAGCGCATCCGCACCGCCAATGTCGCCGCGCAGCAGAAGCCGGCTCGCATTCGCATTGAGCTCACGGGCATGACGCGCTACAACGGCACCTTCACGGCCAGCGACGCGCAGACGCTCGCCGTACGTCTACTCGACGGCGTTTGCGATGCCCTCGCAGATTAGGTAAACTAGACGAGTTGCTTTTGGGCAACACCACACATTGGGACGTAGTTCAACGGTAGAACTCCGGTTTTTGGTGCCGGCTGTTGGGGGTTCGAATCCCTCCGTCCCAGCCATTAAAACTGAGCGCCCTAAGCCCATAACGGCCCAGGGCGCTTTCTTGTGGGCAAGCGGAGGAATTCGAACCCGCAAGGGTGCGGAGCTGAGGAAACGCGAAG
>CAJKGV010000052.1:0-10494 GCA_905199455.1 Collinsella aerofaciens
AAAAGCCCCCGTTGCCGGAGGCTTTCGATTTCAATTGGTGCGGCGTATAGGATTCCGCGCATCCGCTTCGCGGATCCGCACCGGCTTCGCCCGCCTGCCGGCGTCCTCGCCCGCTCGCTAAAAACGCTCCGCGTTTTCTTGGCGCTCGCGCCTCGACCGAGGTTCGAATCCATGCGGTGACGGCATAAAAGAAAAGCCCCCGTTGCCGGAGGCTTTCGATTTCAATTGGTGCGGCGTATAGGATTCGAACCTATGACGTTCTGATTCGTAGTCAGACCCTCTATCCAGCTGAGGTAACGCCGCAGCGCAAGACATATAAAACCACTTTAGCTTATTGGAGTCAAGCACAATCTCAAACTTTTTTGTGGAACGCAGTTTTGTCACGCTGCTCCGCATATACCGCCGTTCCCCGTACGATCGATTGGCTTTTCGATCACGTCGAACTTAGCATCAAGTTCCCTCAGGAGCGATCTCACCCGCTGGGCACAATCATAATCGGCAAACGAGATGCTCAGCATGCGCGCGACCTGGTTGGAAGTCCCAACTCCATAGAAGTGCTCCAGCGCCACAAGTCCCTCGTGCGTCACAAAGGTCTCGACCACATGCGGCGACTCCTCAAAGCACCATTGGGTCAACGGACCCTCACTCGTCTGCCGAAGCACCAGGCCACCCATGCCAGACGGCTCACACGTTACAAGCAGGTACTCCCCGCCTTCGTCGCTCTCAAACAAAACCACCCGATCATCAAACAGCTCCATCGCGTCCCCTTTCTCTCGCTCTTATTTAGCAAAAGCATAGCAGGTAGATGGCTGTATACAGAACAGTTGTTCGTGTGTTTTCTATTGAGCTGTCCGCACGGCATGGTATGGACCTACGCACGAAATAGGGCGCCCCCGAAGGAGCGCCCTTGCATATCCCCTATGCAGGCAAGTTACGCGACCGGCTCGATCTTCTCGAGGCCGCCCATGTAAGGACGCAGAACCTCGGGAATCGTGATGGTGCCGTCGGCGTTCTGGTAGTTCTCCAGAATGGCGGCCATGGTGCGGCCGGCCGGCAGGCCGGAACCATTGAGGGTGTGCAGGTAGCGCGAACCCTTGAAGTTCTCGGGGTCGCGATACTTGATGTTGGCGCGGCGAGCCTGGAAGTCACCGCAGTTGGAGCAGGAGCTGATCTCCTTGTAGGCGTTGTAGCTCGGCAGCCAAACCTCGACGTCGTAGGTCTGACGGGCAGAGAAGCCCAAGTCGCCGGTGCACAGGCTAATCACGCGATACGGAAGGCCCAGCTGCTGCAGCAGGTACTCGGCCTCGGCGGTCATGCTCTCGAGCTCCTCGTCGGACTCCTCCGGCTTAGCGAACTTGACCATCTCGACCTTGTCGAACTCGTGCTGACGGATGATGCCGCGGGTGTCGCGACCGGCGGAACCGGCCTCCTCGCGGAAGCAGGGGGTGAAGGCGGTGTAGCGGCGCGGCAGGGTGTCGGCATCGAGGACCTCGCCGGCGTGCAGGTTGGTAAGCACGACCTCGGCGGTGGGGATCAGGAAGTTGTCGCCCGAGACGTGATAGGCGTCGTCCTCGAACTTGGGCAGCTGGCCCGTGCCAAACATGGTCTGACGCTTGACGACGATAGGCGGCCACCACTCCTTGAAGCCACGGCTGGTGTGCGTATCGAGGAAGAAGTTGATGAGGGCACGCTCCAGGCGGGCACCGGCGCCACCGAGAACGGTGAAACGGCTGCCGGAGAGCTTGTTGCCGCGCTCGAAGTCAAGAATGTCGAGGTCGGTGCCCAGATCCCAGTGCGGCTTAAAGTCGAAGTCGAACTCGCGCGGGGTGCCCCAGCGGCGACGCTCGATGTTCTCGTCCTCGTCCTTGCCGTACGGCGTGGCCTCGCAAGGAATGTTGGGCAGGTGAGCCATGAAGTCGTACTGCTCCTGCTCGAGGGCAGTACGACGCTCGGCCAGACCGTCAATCTTCTCGTTGACGGCGCGCACGGCCTCCTTGGCGGCCTCGGCCTCGTCCTTCTTGCCCTCCTTCATCAGGGCGCCGATCTTCTTGGACTCGGCATTGCGCGTAGCCTGGAGCTCCTCGACCTCGGTGATGACGGCACGGCGCTCGTCGTCGAGCTCAAAGAACTTCTCACGATCCCAAGACGTCTGGCGATTAGCCATGGCGACATCGATGGCATCGGGGTTCTCGCGAACAAACTTGATATCAAGCATTAGATCCTCCGGCGATATACATTCCATTTAGGTTGCAACCTTGTACATGTATGGGCAAGTATATACTTATGAGCGTTTACGACCCAACTCAACTACGCAAGAAGGCACCCAATGGACGCAGTTTTTTCCTTTTTGTTTGGCACCCGCACCGGTTTTGCCATCCTTTTCGCCGGCGGCATCCTGTTATTTGCGATTCTTGCCTTTGTAATGGAGAAGCGCACCCATAAGATGTACGTCGACCGCGGGCCCAAGTCCGAGGATGAGGAAGACAGCTTCTGGGACTAACCTGCCAAAAAGGGACAGGTTTATTTTGGTCGGTTTTATCTGGGCAAATGCAAGCGCCCCGCAGCTGGAATTGAGCCAGTTGCGGGGCGCTTTTCGTACATGCGACAAAACCGCAGGAAAAACCTGCCAAAATATACCTGTCTTTTTTGGTCGGTTTTATTGGAGAGTTGCGTCAATTGCCTTGACCAGGGCGCTGCGCATGCCGGCGTCCTCGAGTGCAACGACGCCCTTGATGGTGGCACCACCGGGCGAGCATACGGCATCCTTCATCGCCGCAGGATGCTGGCCAGTTGCAAGCTGCAGCTTTGCCGTACCCAGCACCATCTGGCTCACAATGCGATAGGCATCGGCGCGCGGGATACCGTGCTTGACCGCCGCATCGCCCAGGGCCTCGATTGCCATGGCGACAAATGCCGGAGCGCAACCACCCACCGTGCCGCCCACAAACAGCAGACTCGTATCGAGCTCGACCACCGCACCGAGTTTGCCAAGCAGATCAAGCACCACTGCGCTCTGCTCATCACTAAGCGTGGAAGCCTTCTCGCAAGCGATGACGCCCTCGCCCACCGAAACCGGTGTGTTGGGCACCGTCGAGATATGCGCGACGCCCGGCAGGACCTGCTCCCACTTGGCACTGTCCCAGGTCCAGGCAACCGACAGAACGACCTTTTTGGCAAGAGCATCCTTGAGCGGGGCGAATACCTTCTCGATCATGTACGGTTTGACCGCAGCAACCACGATATCGGATGCGGCGACAACCTCGGCGGCATCGTGGCAGGCGACCATGCCGCGCGCCTCGCAGCGCTCAACCAGTGCGTCGTAGCGACCCGCGCAGGCGCACATGTCGCTCGCAGCTACACCGGCAGCGATCCAGCCATCGGCCATAGCGCTCGCCATATTGCCAAAACCGACAAATCCAATCTTCATATCTCATAGTCCTTTCAGACACATTCCTCAAAACGAAAGGTATTGTCCCACGCCATTGTTTCGTATTGCCGACCTATTTGTGATACGGCTCGCCACGGCTGATCTTGGAGGCACGGTAAATCTGCTCTAGCAGCACCACACGCGCCAAGTTATGCGGCAAGGTAATGCGTCCAAAGCTGAGCATCTCGTCGGCGCGGGCGCGCACGTCATCGCTCACGCCGTCCGATCCGCCGATTACAAAGGCGATGTCGCTGTTACCACGCAGCATAAGATCATCGAGCCGCGCCGAAAACTCCTCGCTCGAGCGCTCTTTGCCCTCAATGGCCAGCAGGATCACATGCGCCCGAGACGGCAATGCAGCAAGAATTGCCGCCCCCTCCTTGTCGCGCGCGGCATCCACGCCGCCCGCCTTAGCCGGGTCGATATCGGCCACCTCGCGGATATCAACCTTGGCATAGGCACCTAGGCGCTTGGTGTACTCAGCGCACGCGTCCTTCCAAAAGCGCTCCTTGAGCTTACCGACGCAAACGACGGTGTATTTCACGCGCGTCTACTCCTTCGAATCGTTTTGAACTTTGCTGGCGGTCAGCATCTGCTCGAACATCGAGGCCGACTGCGAAAAGTCGCTCGGCAGCACGACCGTCGAGGTTTTACCCGTGCGAGCGAACTCCGTCATCATCTCGGACCACTGCGTAAACATGAACAGTTGGTTGGCCTCGTCATTGCCGACACCCGTCTCTTGGATGATCTCGAGCGAATCTTTGATACCCAGCGCGATGGCCTTGCGCTGGTTGGCGATGCCCTCGCCCGCCTTTTCCATTGCCTCGGCCTCGGCGGTCGCCTCGGTGACGCGCTTGATGCGGTCGGCCTCGGCGAGCTCCTGCGCAGCAGCGCGCTTGCGCTGGGCGGCGTTGATGTCGTTCATGGAGTTCTCGACCTCGGTCGGCAGCGCGATCTTGGTGATGAGCGTCGACACGAGGGTGAAGCCGTAGGCGGCCATCTGCTCGGAAACGGTAGCGTTGACATCCTTGGCGATGTCATCCTTCTTGGCAAAGACCTCATCGAGCGTATAGACGGGGATGGAAGAGCGCAGGGCATCGGTGATGAAATCACGCATCTGGTCGACGGGTTCCTGCAGCATGTAGTAGCTCTTGTAGATGCCCGAATCTGCCGGGCCGGCGCCCATGTCATAGCTCACGTGGTACTGAGCAGAGACCTCAAGGCCGATGGTCACGTTGTCCTGGGTCTTAACGTCGATGCCAAAACCGTTTTTCATGGTGCGCAGACTCACCGTGGCGGCCTTGCGGTCGATCACGGGCACCTTCATGTGGAAGCCCGCGTTGACGATGCGGTTAAACTTGCCCAAACGCTCGATGATCACGGCATGCTGCTGTTCAACGACATAGCAGGCGTTGGGGAGCAGCAGCAACAAAATGATGATGGGAAGTAGAAGGCTCGTAAGAGCAGCGATAATACCGGACAACAGCATGGTCTCTCCTCTGATAGGCACACGTTGGCACTAGGATACCCGCACAAAGCAGCCACGTGACACCAACAGGAGGCCCATAACAAAAAAGCCCCCATTGCTGGGAGCTCTTTCAATCAATGGTGCGGGCGAAAGGACGTCCGCGTATCCGCTTCGCGGATCCGCACCGGCTTCGCCCGCCTGCCGGCGTCCTCGCCAGCTCGCTAAAAACGCTCCGCGTTTTCTTTACGCTCGCTCCTTCGCAGGTTCAAGTCCCCGCGATGGGCCCATAACAAAAAAGCCCCCATTGCTGGGAGCTCTTTCATTTAATGGTGCGGGCGAAAGGACTTGAACCTTCATGGGGTTGCCCCCATACGGACCTGAACCGTACGCGTCTGCCAATTCCGCCACGCCCGCGTGCAGGAATTAGAATAACGGAGCGCCATCGCGAACGCAAGAACTATTTTTGAAAAAGTTTGCAGGCATTTTCCCAAGCTGCTCGCGCGATTGCCTCAGCATCCTCGCCGGTACGATCGACACGGTCGTTGACCAGCGTGTTTGCCGTGATAGAAATCATTGCCGGCTCGCACTCAAGACCACGAATGGGCTCCGGCGCCATATAGGGACAATCCGTCTCGAACAAAATGCGATCGAGCGGGGTCGCCGC
The DNA here is from genome assembly GCA_905199455.1 of Collinsella aerofaciens. Taxonomy (GTDB): domain Bacteria; phylum Actinomycetota; class Coriobacteriia; order Coriobacteriales; family Coriobacteriaceae; genus Collinsella; species Collinsella aerofaciens_AW. The sequence continues at coordinate 5,560 of CAJKGV010000052.1, forward strand.
AAATGCCTCGCGCACGTCGTCGTTGCGCTTAAAGGTGGCCGCGCCGCCATAGGCGATATAGCAGCCCAAACCCACAAAGCGCTCCATCGTGGCTCGATCCTCGCCAAAGCAGTGCAGCACGCAACCGGCCTGAGGCACACCTACCTCGCGCAGCACGTTGTACGCATCCACGTGCGAGGTGCGCTCCCCATCCGAGTCCTCGTGCCGCAGGTGCAGCTCCACCGGCACATTGCGGCGCACGGCAACTTCGAGCTGACGTGCCATGCAATCAATCTGCACGCTATGGGGCGCCGGCGCGATGTCGTCATCGTAATCCATGTGGTAGTCCAGGCCGATCTCGCCGATACCGGCGCACAAAGGATTATCGAGCGCGGCAACGACCTGCGCGTGAATGTCGTCGGTATAATCCGGCGCGCCATAGGGATGAACGCCAGCGAGATACTTGATCTGCGGAATATCCCGCATCGGTAGAATTTCGCGCACCAGCCAGTCGCTATAGTCCGTCACGCTGCGCTTGTCGGCGATGGGGTCGAGCATCGTCACCAACAGGTCGACGCCCGCGGCTTTCGCGCGCACGAGCGTCTCGGGCACTTCTTTGCCCCAAAACGAAAGCAGATGCGCATGCGTGTCGGCAAGCGGTGCCAAGGGCACGGGGCAGGCAACCGTCTTCTTTTTCTTGGTAAACGTCACGCGTTCGGCATTAGGCGTCATGGATTAGCTCCTGGGCCAGGCGGACAAAGTCAGCAACATCGAGCGTCTCGGCGCGCGTGGTGGGTGAGATACCGCAAGCCTCAAAGGCGGCATCGAGCACGTCCTTGGCAAAGCCGTTGGCGCTCATGGAATTGCGGATGGTCTTGCGACGCTGAGCAAATGCGGCGTCAATCACGCGGGCCACAAACTCGCGATCGAGTCCTTCGGGCACCACGCCGTCAACACGGTCGATACGCACGACGGCCGAGTCCACGTGCGGTGCCGGCATAAAGCAACGCGGCGGCACCTCAAAGCGACCCGTCACCTGCGCATACAGGCCGAGCTTTGCCGTATAGCCGCCATAGGTCTTGTTGCCCGGCACTGCGGCAATGCGATCGGCAACCTCCTTTTGAACCATGACGACGGCGCGCTTGAGCGCGGGCATCGTCTGGAAGAACTGCAGGATGATCGTCGCCGCCACGTTATAGGGCAGGTTCGCGACAAATACCGTCGGCTCACCGCCCGCAACCTGCTCAATCTGCTCCGGGCCCACCTTAAGCGCGTCGCCCATGATAAAGCGGAAGTTGGCGTAGTCAGCGGCATGGGCATCGAGCACCGGCTCGAGCTCGGGGTCGGCCTCGATCGACGTGACGCACGCCGCCTCCTGCAGCAGCGCAAGCGTGAGCGTACCAACGCCCGGACCGACCTCGAGCACGCGCTCATCGCCCGCAAGCTCGGAAAGCTCGCAAATGCGCTCAATTACATGGTTGTCGATCAGGAAGTTCTGGCCCAGGCGATGCTTGGTCGCAAGGCCAAACTCCTCCAGCAGCTCCCTTGTTGCCGTGGGGTTTGCCAAAGGCGAAGTTGTCATAGTTGCCTCCTTAGCATGGTGGCGGCGTCTTGAAACAAAAGGGCATGGACCGTTGCGGCCATGCCCTTACATCTAAACAGCAAATTGCCGATATGGCGCGCGGCGGCTTAGCCCAGACGCGGGAACAGCGGCTCGCCCTTCTCGACGGGCTGACCACCGGCAAGCAAGCCCCAAGCGCAAATGCCCTTGAGGTCGTCGCTCGCGGCCTCGTCCTCGCACGACAGGCGGCGCAGGGCCTCGGCAGAAGTCTGGGGCATGAGCGGCATCAGCAGGTGAGCGGCGATGCGGATAGCCTCGAGCAGGTTGTAGATCACAAATGCCAGCTCGTCAGCCTTGGTCTCGTCCTTGGCAAGCGCCCAGGGCTCGGAGTCCTCGATGTAGTGGTTGGCGGCATGGATGAGCTCCATGACCTCGTCCTTAGCTCCACCGTAATCGAGCACGTCCATCTTGGCCATGTAGCGCTCGACCAGGCCATCGGCGATCTTTGCCAGCGGGTTTTCGAACGCATCGAACGACGCGGGCTTGGCGGGCGCGCAACCGTCAAAGTACTTGCCGCTCATGTTGAGCGAACGCGAGATAAGGTTGCCCCAGCTGTTGGCCAGGTCGGCGTTGTAGACCTGCTCCATGCGATCGAAGCTGATGGCACCGTCGGTGCCGGGGACGACGTCGGTCATGAAGTAATAGCGATAGCCCTCGACGCCCAGCATGTCGATAACGTCCTGCGGAGCGATGGCGTTGCCGCGGCTCTTGGACATCTTCTCGGCCTTGCCGGTCTCGGCATTGCGCACGGTCAGGAAGCCGTGGGCAAAGACGTGCTCGGGCAGGGCCTCACCGATGGCCATGAGCATGGCGGGCCAAATGACGCAGTGGAAGCGGATGATGTCCTTACCCACGATGTGGAACTGCGCGGGCCAACGATAGGCCAGTTCGGCACGCGCCTCGTCGGTGTCGACGCCGTAGCCGACGGCCGTCATATAGTTGAGCAGCGCATCGAACCACACGTAGGTCACGTGGCCCTCGTCAAACGGGACCTGAATGCCCCAGTCAAAGCTCGTGCGGCTCACGGAAAGGTCGTTAAGGCCGCCCTCGACAAAGCTGCGCACCTCGTTCATGCGGAACGCAGGCTCGACAAAGTCGGGGTGCTCGTCGTAAAGCTTGAGCAGCTTGTCCTGGAAGGCGGAAAGCTTAAAGAAGTAGGACTCCTCCTGCACGCGCTCAAGCGGACGGTGGCAGTCGGGGCACAGGTGCTGGCCGACGCTGCCGTACTCCTCGTCGCCCTTCTGGACCTGCGTATCGGTGAAGTAGGTCTCGTCAGGCACGCAATACCAGCCGTCGTAGCTGCCCTTATACAGGTAACCGGACTCCTTCATGCGCTCCCACAGGTACTGCACGGCATGATGCTGGCGCGGCTCGGTGGTGCGAATGAAGTCATCGTTGGAAATCTCAAGCTTGCTCCAAAGCTCCTTGAAGTGCGGAGCCTGGCTGTCGGTCCACTCCTGCGGCGTCATGCCATGCTTGGCTGCGGCCTCGGCGACCTTCTCGCCGTGCTCGTCCATGCCGGTCAGGAACTTAACGTTGTAGCCAGCGGAGCGGCGATAGCGAGCCTGAACGTCGGCGATGATGGTGGAATAAGCCGTGCCCAGGTGCGGATCGGCGTTGACGTAGTAGATGGGCGTCGTGATAAAGAACGAAGGCTTGCTTTGATCCATGGGGTTTGTCCTCCAGAAAAACGTTGCATACAGGGGATGATTCTAGCGCAAGGGCTGGATATCCTCCATCTATTGCATATCGAGCACCATGGCATAGACATCGCGCTTGCGGCGCGAATACTTCTGAGACAGGCGCTTGGCCACCGCAGAGGCGGGCTCCCCCTCCTCGAGCGCGGAGCGGATATCCTCGCACAGGGCCTCGTCGGGATCCGCTGCCGCGGCGCCAACCGGCACGATACCGGCCTCCTCATCCTCGCTCGGCGGCGCGATGACCAGCGCAATCTCGCCCTTTACCTCGCCGCGAGCACGCAGCTCCTCGGCGAGCTGGGCAGCAGGCCCGCGCAAGACCTCCTCGTGCAGCTTGGTGAGTTCGCGGCAGACGGCAACCTCACGCTGGGGAAAGACCTCCGCCACGGCCTCGAGCGTCGCCACGATGCGGTGTGGAGACTCGTAGAAGATGAGCGCGCCGGGCACTACGGCAAGGCGCTGCAAACGGCGCACGCGGTCGCCGTGCTTTCGGCCCAAAAAGCCCTCGAAGAAAAAATGCTCGCAGGGAATGCCGGACGAAACGAGCGCCGTGACGCAAGCAGAGGGCCCGGGGATAACTTCGACGGTCACATCGGCCTCACGCGCTGCCTCGACCAGCGCCTGGCCGGGGTCGGACACACTCGGCATGCCGGCGTCCGAGGCAAAGGCGAGGGTCTCCCCCGCCAGCAGGCGGTCGACCAGGCCGGCGGCGCGACTGGCGATCACATTCTCGTCGCAACGGACAAGCGGTTTGGAAATGCCCAGATGCATCAGCAGCTTTGACGTCACACGCGTGTCTTCGCAGCAAATGGCATCGGCGGCGGCAAAGGCCTCGCCAACGCGCGGGGACAGGTCGCCCAGGTTGCCGATGGGCGTGCCGACCACATAGAGTTTGCCCGTATGGGCGCTGTTTTGCGTCATATCAACCTATTCAATCATGCCGCGCTCGAGCGTACCGAGTGCCGCGCGGGCATCCCATGCCGCAATGCGCTTCTCGGTCTTCCACGTTTGGAAGAACCAACCGGCAGCCGGTGCAAACGAAGCCAGCTGGTTGGCGATAAACACGCGCTCGTAGGCATTGCGCCCCTCGGGCGTAACCGACGAGTTGGCAAAAATCGCCGCACCCGACCATTCGCCCACCAGCACGGGGAACCCAGTCGAGATCGCTTCTTTAAGCTCGCGCTTGTTACGCGAAATCGCCGTCGTCAGCCCGCGGGGGCTCGTGATGTCGAGCGCATACTCGTCGCGGTAATGGTACAGGTGAAGGTCCATGTAGACGTTCTTATACTTGGCGCCGCGCATAAAATGCTTCCATTCGTTGGGATGCCCCGACGACGAGAAGACGACGATCTTATCCTCGGGCATATACGAACGGACGAGCTCGTAGGCATCGCGATAGAAATTGCGCAGGTAGTGGGCCGGAATGCCATCCGTCATGGTAAAGAGACTCTTGCGGACGCTCATCTGCGGCGTGTCCAGCAGCTCAATGCCCAGCAGGCTCTCGGCCTCGCCGTAGCGATCGGCCAAGCGCTCGAGCACGTCGAGTGCGACATGACGGCCGTTGGTGGACGAATGCCATTCGGCAACAGCCTCCGGCGTGGTGGGCGAATCGTTGGAATCGCCCTGGCCACCGGGCAC
>CAJKGV010000053.1:0-10468 GCA_905199455.1 Collinsella aerofaciens
CCGGTGAACGGTCAAAAACTACCGTTCACCGATAATATCGAAACTGGTTCTAACTGGTATTAAGTCAAAAAGACCAATTCACAAATCTTCACAATGACCTGCATTTTTTCTACACGCCATTTTTAGCCACCCTGCGTTGTTTAGACACGAAAAAAGTTCCGATCTTTGGCCAAGGCATTTCAAAACGATTACAAAACCGCAGGTAGAAGTGTTAACGAGCGGTAAACGGTCGATTTTTCGCCGTGAACGGCGCAAAAACGTTTTACTGTGTGAATCAGCGAAAGCGACCTCTTCTGTGGTGATATAGTGACAACAACACATCACGTGGTTACTACCAGTTGAGAGACCACTGGTCTTAAAGAACGCTTTCCAAGAAGCTTTAAGGGCACCTGCCCGCTGGCTTCCGAAAACATCGGACTCGTATCGTACACACCTTCGGAAGGGAAATTTGAATGGTTGGCTTTATTCTTACCGGTCATGGACAGTTCGCACCCGGCCTCGCAAGCGCTATCGCTATGGTCGCTGGCGACCAGCCCGCTTTTACCGTCGTTCCTTTTGAGGGCGACCAGGCTGCTTCCTACGGTGAGGATCTCCGCGCCGCTATTACCGCCATGCGCGAGGAGTGCGATGGCGTGCTCGTCTTTACCGACCTGCTTGGTGGTACCCCGTTCAACCAGGCAATGATGATTGCCCAGGATGTCGACAACGTCGAGATTCTGACTGGAACTAACCTTCCCATGGTTATTGAGCTTTTGTTCCTCCGCGGCAACGCCACGCTCGCCGAGCTTGGCGAGCAGGCCGTGACCGTTGGCCAGACGGGCATCACCGCCCAGACGGTCGCTTCCGTCGCTGGTGCCGAGGAAGAGGATATCTTCGGCGACGAGGACGGCATCTAATGGCCGATTTCGGAGCCAGTGTTCTGAGTTCCTCGGTCGCTCTTTTGGGCCTGCTTGTCATCATGGGCTTGATTTACACCATCTGGTCGCAAATCAACATGAAGAAGAAGCAGAAGTACTTCAAGGAGCTGCACACGGAGCTCAAGCCGGGTCAGGAGGTTCTTTTCGCCGGCGGTATCTACGGAACCGTCAAAGGCATCGAAGGCGAAAAGGTCCAGATCAAAGTCCGATCCGGTGCCGTCGTAGATGTTTCGCGTTACGCGATTCAGGAGATTAAGTAACTGTCGTCAGCAATCAACGAAAGGAACCTGATCAACATGGCAGAACCCAACATTCTTCTTACCCGCATCGATAACCGACTGGTTCATGGTCAGGTCGCGACCCAGTGGAACTCCACCCTGGGCTCCAACCTCATCCTCGTCGCCAACGACGATGTGTCGACCAACACCATGCGTCAGAACCTCATGAAGATGGCCGCTCCCGCCGGCGTCGCTACGCGTTTCTTCTCCCTGCAGAAGACCATCGACGTCATTGGCAAGGCGAGCCCGCGCCAGAAGATCTTCATCGTGGCCGAAACACCGGAAGACGTGCTTACGCTCGTCAAGGGCGGTGTGCCTATAAAGAAGGTAAACATCGGCAACATGCACATGTCGGAAGGAAAGCGCCAAGTCGCCACCTCCGTCGCAGTTAACGACGAGGATGTCGCTGCGTTTAAAGAGCTGCAGGAATTGGGGGTGGAGTTGGAGATCAGGCGCGTTCCGAGCACGCCTGTTGAGGATACGAGCAAGCTCTTCTCGTAATCCTCGTGATCCACGTTGTCAGGAGTGAAACCCTGACATTCTGTACGTGAACCAAAAGTGCGTACATACATTTTGAAAGGAGGAGCAAGATGGAATTCTCGATCATTCAGGTCGCACTGGTCTTCGTTGTTACGTTCATCGCGGCAATCGACCAGTTCAACTTCCTCGAGTCTCTCTATCAGCCCATCGTCACCGGCGCCGTCATCGGTCTTATCCTTGGCGACCTCAACACCGGTCTTCTCGTGGGTGGTACTTATCAGCTCATGACGATCGGCAACATGCCGATCGGAGGCGCTCAGCCGCCTAACGCCGTCATCGGCGGCATCATGGCAGCCATTCTCGCTATTGCTACGGGCCTCGAGCCCAACGCGGCAGTCGGCCTCGCCATTCCGTTCGCTCTGCTTGGCCAGCTTGGCGTTACCCTGGTCTTCACGCTTATGTCCCCGCTTATGTCCTCGGCCGATAACATGGCTCACAACGCGGACACCAAGGGCATCGAGCGCCTGAACTACTTCGCCATGACCCTGCTCGGCCTGATCTTCGCCGTCGTCGTCACCCTGTTCTTCATCGCTGGCGCCACCATCGGTCAGACCATCGCTTCCGCCATCCCGACTTGGCTGCAGACCGGTCTCTCCGCTGCAGGCGGCATGATGCGCTTCGTCGGCTTCGCCGTCCTGCTCAAGGTTATGATGAACCGCGATATGTGGGGCTTCTTCCTCATGGGCTTTGGCCTCGCGCTCATCACCGTTGCCAACGATTCTCTGGCAACCCCTGCTCTGCTCATCCTCGCTCTCATCGGCTTCGGCATCGCCTTCTGGGACTTCCAGCAGCAGACCGAGCTGAAGGGTGCAGCTGTTTCTGACGGAGGTGACTTCGAAGATGGCATCTAATGAGTATGTGATCCCGGAGCACTACGAGGATCTCACTCCTGCTCCGCAGCTCGACCAGAAGACCCTCAACAAGATGGCTTGGCGCTCCTGCTTCCTGCAGGCATCGTTCAACTACGAGCGCATGCAGGCCGCTGGCTGGCTTTACTCCATCATCCCCGGTCTGGAGAAGATCCACACCAACAAGAACGACCTCGCGGCTTCCATGAGCCACAACCTGGAGTTCTTCAACACCCACCCGTTCCTCGTCACCTTTGTTATGGGTATCGTGCTTTCGCTCGAGCAGAACAAGGTTGACATCCCCACGATCCGCGCCGTCCGCGTCGCCGCAATGGGCCCGCTCGGTGGTATCGGTGACGCCCTGTTCTGGCTGACGCTCGTGCCTATCACGGCCGGCATCACCTCCAACATGGCCATCAACGGCAACGCCGCTGCGCCGATCATCTTCCTGGTGATCTTCAACGTCGTCCAGTTCGCTCTGCGCTTCTGGCTCATGAACTGGTCCTACAAGCTTGGCACCAGCGCTATTGACGCTCTGACTGCCAACATGCAGGCCTTCACGCGTGCCGCTTCCATCATGGGCGTCTTCGTCGTCGGTTGTCTGGTCGTCACCATGGGTGGCACCCAGATCAACCTCCAGATCCCCAACGGCACCACCCGTGGCCTCTCCGCTACTACCGTGATCGTCTCCGAGAAGGAGGCCGAGAACTTCACCGGTATGGAGGGCATCGATACCGAGACCGCTGAGGCCGGTACCATCGCCATGACCGATGAGGACGGCAACGCCCTCACCGCTTCCGATGCCGACGGCAACGCTGTCGAGTGCGGCGTCACCGATCTGGGCAACGGCATGGAGTCCGTTACCTTCGGCACCGTCACCGAGGATCCGGTCAACTTCTCCGTTGCCGACACCCTCAACACCATCGTCCCGAAGCTCGTCCCGCTTATGCTTACGCTGCTGCTTTACTACATGTTCGCTAAGCACAGCTGGACCCCGACCAAGGGCATTCTGCTGCTCTTCGTCCTGGGCATCCTGGGCGCTGGCCCGCTTGGTCTCTGGCCGAGCATCTGGTAAGGCTCTAGCTTGAGGGGTGTGTCCCTACGCGGCTCACACCCCGACCCCTTAAGCCATGTGTATGTTAAAAGCCGCGTGCTCGAAAGAGCGCGCGGCTTTTGTTTTCTTGTTGATTCGGGTGTGGCAGACAGATAATGCTAAACACCCAAGGTAGTAGCCGAGTTTGAGAAAATGGGAGGATAGGATGGCGATCGGAGCGCGTAAGCAACCGCTGTACGATCAGCTGGTCGATATTCTGACCGAAAAGATCGACCATGAATATCGCGCCGGTGACATGATTCCTTCCGAGCGCGAACTATCGGAGCGCTATGGTCTCTCGCGCACTACGGTACGCCTGGCTCTGCAGGAACTGGAGCGTTTAGGATTGGTGGTTCGGCAGCACGGTCGCGGTACCTTTGTGACCGACCGTTCGGCAAAGGCAACCAATCTTATGCAGTCCTACAGCTTTACCGAGCAGATGCGCGCGATGGGTCGCGACCCCGAGACCACGATTCTCGAGTTTTGCGAGATGGAGGCCGATAAGAATCTGGCCGAGCATATGGGATTGCGTATCGGCGATCGCATTTTTAAGCTCAAGCGCCTTCGTTCTGCCGACAACATGCCCATGATGGTCGAACGCAGCTATCTACCGGTTCGTCAATTTCTGTCCCTAAAGCGACCGCTACTGGAGCGTAAGCCGCTTTACGATGTGATTGAGCAAGACTTTCAGCAAAAGATACGCGTGGCCGAAGAGGAGTTCTATGCGAGCATAGCCCGTCCCACCGACGCCCACCTTTTGGGAATTGTCGAGGGCTCGCCTGTGCTCGATTTGGTCAGGACTACGTATAACGAGTCAAACGAGGTTGTGGAGTATACACTCTCGGTTGCTCGTGCCGATCAGTTTAAATACAAGGTTTACCACCAGCGTAGCGACTAGTGTTCGCATCGTTTCCATATGATGATTCTTTGCATTTAACTGGTTACTACCAGATAACCAACCGAAGTGTATAATTGCACGTCAGAGGATTACTTCTAGAGAGAGGTATTAGAAATGTTCGAGAAGAGTGTCGAGGAGCTCACCGAGCTCGGCGCCCAGATCACCACGGCCGAGATTGCTCAGCAGCCCGAGCTTTGGCGTGATACGCTCAACATCTATCGCGAGAACAAGGAGGCCATCGAGGCCTTCCTGGCCGAGGCTCGCGCTATGGGCGAGGGCCGTCTGTCCGTTGTCTTTACCGGTGCCGGTACGTCCGACTACGTTGGCGATACCTGCGCCCCGTACCTGCGTCACGCTGGCAACACTGATCTCTACGACTTTAAGCCCATCGCCACGACCGATATCGTGAGCGCCCCGCGCGACTTCCTGCGCGCCGAGGATCCCACGCTCGTGGTTTCCTTTGCCCGCTCCGGCAACAGCCCCGAGAGCCTTGCTGCCGTCGCCGTTGCCAAGGAGCTCGTCCACAACGTCAAGTTCCTCAACATCACCTGCGCTCCCGAGGGCAAGCTCGCTGTCGAGTCCGCTGATGACCCCAATGCGCTGACGCTGCTCATCCCGCGCGCCAACGACAAGGGCTTCGCCATGACCGGTTCCTACACCTGCATGACCCTGCTCTCTACCCTCATCTTTGACGAGGCTTCCGACGAGCAGAAGGCCGAGTGGGTCGAGACCATCGCCAAGATGGGCGAGGAGGTCATCGCTCGCGAGTCCGAGGTTGCCGATTACCTGGCTGGCGACTTCAACCGCGTGACCTACTTGGGTTCCGGCTCCTTCGGTGGCCTTGCCCAGGAGAGCCAGCTCAAGATCCTCGAGCTCGCTCACGGTCTAGTCGCTACTTCCTACGACACCTCTATGGGTTATCGTCACGGACCCAAGTCCTTCGTCGACGACAAGACCCTCGTGTTCGTGTTCGTCAACAACGATGCCTACACCCGTCAGTACGATATCGACATCCTCAACGAGATCGGTGGCGACGAGATCGCTCAGCACACCGTTGCCGTTCAGCAGGATGGCGCTACCGTCTACGAGGGCGAGTCCTTCACCTTTAAGGGCTACGAGGCGCTTCCCGAGGGCTACCTTGCTCTGCCGTTCGTGATGTTTGCTCAGGCTATCAGCCTGCTCAACTCCGTGCGCGTGGGCAACACGCCCGACACGCCGAGCCCCACCGGTACGGTCAACCGCGTGGTTAAGGGCGTGACGATTCACCCCTTCACCGCTTAATCGCGTCCCCCTGTAAGGGCGCCCGTCCGCTCATAACGGCGGGCGGGCGCTTTTTGTTATTACGTGGGCTGGGTATAAGCATCACCACAGTCAACTGCTTTAGAAGCAAGGAGTGCATATGAGCACGTACGCAATTAAGGCTGACAAGTTCTTCTTGCCGGCAGGCCCGCAACTGGGCGGCTATCTTATGGTCGAGGATGGCGTCTTTGGCGCCTGGCAGGCCGACGAGCCCTCTTGCAAGATTAAGGACTACACTGGATCGTGGATCGCACCGGGTATGGTCGACACCCACATTCATGGCTTCTATAACCACTCGACTACCGATAACGATCCCGAGGGCATTGATATCAGCTCGACCGAGCTCGCCCGTCGCGGTACCACCAGCTGGCTGCCCACGACGTTCACCGATGGCGTTGAGCAGATCAAGGACGCCTGCGCCGCTATCGCCCAGGCGGACGAGGGTCGCGGCCCCGACTTCTGCGGTGCTCGCATTCAGGGCATCTACCTGGAGGGCCCCTTCTTTACCATGAAGCACGTGGGCGCGCAGAACCCCGCTTATCTTATCGATCCCTCCGAGGAAGTCTTCGATCAGTGGCAGGAGGCTGCGGGTGGTCGCATCGTAAAGAGCGCCATGGCGGCCGAGCGCGACGGTGCCGCTTCTTATGCGGCTGCTCTGAACGCCAAGGGTGTGGTGACCAGCATCGGTCACTCCGACGCCACCTACGATGAGTGCATCGCCGCCATCAACGCCGGCGCCAGCTGCTTTACGCATACCTATAACGGCCAGCGCGGGCTGCATCACCGCGAGCCTGGTGTCGTGGGTGCAGCCATGTCCACGCCCGAGACCTACGCCGAGATCATCTGTGACGGCAAGCACGTAAACCCTGCCGCCATCAAGGCGCTGCTGCAGGCCAAGGGCTGGCAGCACACGGTACTCATCACCGACTGCCTGGGCTGCGGCGGCATGCCCGAGGGCAGCTACACCAGCGGCGGCATGGACGTCATCATGAAGGACAACCTGTGCTGGCTCGCCGATGGCAAGAGCATTGCCGGTTCGGTGCTCACGCTTGCCCAGGGCGTCAAGAACATCGTCGACTGGGGCATCGCCAGCGCCGATATCGCCATTCGCATGGCAACCGAGGTGCCGGCACGCTCCGCGCACATCGAGGATAAGTGCGGCAGCATCATGCCGGGTCGCGACGCCGACTTTGTCGTGTTCGACCATGAGCTCACCCTCGTCGAGACGTATGTTGGCGGCCAGAGCGTCGGCAACGCCTTTACCGAGTAACGAAAGAAAAAGACGGCGGGCCCGAATCTGCTCGGACCCGCCGTACGGGTTAAACGCTCAAAAGCACCTTTACAGTTACAGCTTGCTAGCGATTTTCTTTGCCGTACGCTTAACGCCGGCCACCAGGCCTCCTGCAGGATGCTCCTTCTCGTATGCTAGGCGCTTCTCGCGCTTGGCGTACTCTTCGACGATGATGTCTCCATACTCGTCTTCGATCTTGTCGAAGAAGTCGACGGCACCCTTAATTTCCTCAGCGGTCGGGTGCCCCTTTTGGACACCGCCGGTGAGTTTGAACGGCCCCCACGTATCAAAGCCGGGGCAGCCGTAGACACCCATAAAGATGGCCTGCCTCATGCGGCAGATGCCATCGATATCCTTGCCGTACCACTTGTTTTTGCCACCGTAGGTCATAAGGCCAAACACCTTGTCCTGCGGCTGCAACACGTTAGTGAGCACGCGTGCCATGTCCTTGTCGATCTCGGAGTAATAGATGCCCGTGGCGACACCAATCAGATGGTATTCGTGCAGGTTGGGATACTCGTTTTTGCCGAGTGTTTTCACGTCGAGGGTATCGATTTCGGGGTGCGCCTCGACGATGGCGTCCACGAGCTTTTTCGTATTGCCGTGGTGGCGTGAGGCATAAAGAATGATGGTTCGCATAAGAAGGCCTTTCAGCTGTAATTGCATCAATGTCTGTATGGTACCCCGTTACATGACCGGGATACCGGACGCATCGATGAGCGTGCGGGTTTGTTCTATGGTTAGGATTGAAACGGGCGCTTGCGTGAAATAAAGCAGTTGTTCGAAAGGATGGGTAATGGAATACGCTCTTTCCAACGATTCGATTTCTATTAAGGTTTCCACTGCCGGCGGCTCGTTTACCTCGATTGAGGCCGACGGTCGCGAGTATTTGTGGCAGGGCGACCCCGCAGTATGGTCCGGTCAGGCGCCGGTCTGCTTCCCGATTTGCGGAGGCTTGCGCGACAACAGCGCCATGACGTTTGCCGGGCATCATGTAAAGCTCGCTCGCCACGGCTTTGCGCGCAAGCAGGAGTGGAAGCTGCTGAGCCAAGGCGAGAACGAGTTGGCTATGTGCCTGGCTTCGGAGGATAACGCCGCGCTGCTGAGCGATTATCCGTATCCGTTTAGGCTCGTCGCCCGTTATACGCTCGAGGACAGCGCCGTGCGAGTCTCCTATGAGGTGACCAACGAGGGAACCGAGGACATGCCGTTCTTTATCGGTGGGCATCCCGGCTTTAGGTGCCCGCTCGATGAGGGCGAGGCCTATACGGACTACGAGTTGCGCTTTGAGAAGGATGAGGCTGCGGAGCTCTGCACCGCCGTTCCTTCGACTGGCTTGATTGATGTGGACAAGCGCTCCAAGAACCCCATGGTGGGAAAGACGCTGCCCCTGTCGCACGAGCTCTTCGATTTTGCGGAGACCATCTTTGACGTGCTCGAGAGCCGCCAGGTCACGCTTTCCAAAAAGGGCGAGGACAAGGGCGTCCGCCTGAGCTTTGAGGGCTTCCCATATCTCATTGTGTGGAGCAAGCCCGAGGGTGATTTTGTGGCAGTTGAGCCTTGGGGCGGCCTTTCGACCTGCTCCGATGAGGACGACGTGCTTGAGCATAAGCGTGGCTGCCTTGTCGCCAAGCCCAAGGAGACCGTCGTTCGCTCGTTCACGATTGAGATTCTGTAATTCCGTTTTGTCGACTCGTATCGCGAGGCACAAGGAGCCTGCGAGATAAGGAGCTAAAAATGATCCTCACCGTTACGATGAACCCGTCCGTCGATACACGCTATCAGCTCGATGAGCTCATTATCGACGACGTTAACCGTGTGACGCCCGAAAAGACCGCCGGCGGCAAGGGTCTCAACGTGGCCCGTGTACTGGGTCAGCTGGGCGACGACGTTGTGGCAACCGGTCTACTCGGCGGCCACATGGGCGCCTACATGGCCGAGCTCATGGATGCCAACGGCATTAAGAATGATTTTGTACCCATCAAGGGCGAGACTCGCATTTGCCTTAACATCCTCCACGCCGGCAACCAGACCGAGCTACTCGAGAGCGGCCCGACGATTGCCCCCGAGGAGCTCGATGCCTTTACCGCCAAGTTCGCCGAGCTTGCGAGCAAGGCCGCTGTCGTTACCATCTCGGGTTCGCTGCCCCGTGGTGTCGAGGCGGGCTACTACGCCAAGATCACGGGTATTGCCGAGAACGCCGGCGCCAAGGTGCTGCTCGATACCTCGGGTGCTTCGCTCGAGGCCGCCCTTAAGTCCGAAATTAAGCCCGAGCTGGTCAAGCCTAACCTGACCGAGATTAACGGCCTTCTGGGCACGAGCTTTACCACCGACGATGTGGACGAGCTCCGCGCCGCGCTCGCCTCTGATGCCCGCTTCTCCGATATCCCCTGGGTCGTCGTGTCCATGGGCGCTGCCGGCTCCGTGGGCTTCCATAATGGCCGTGCATTCCGCGCCAAGACCCCCGATATCCCCGCCGTTAACGCTACGGGCTCTGGCGATTCGACCATTGCCGGCTTCGCGCATGCGATTGCTGCTGGCGCGGATGACGAGACGGTGCTGCGTACCGCCAACACCTGCGGCAAGCTCAATGCCATGGATCCCATGACCGGCCATCTGGTCATGGACCGTTGGGACGAGGTCTACAACGGCGTTGTCGTGACCGAGCTGTAAAAGCCTGGGCGTCGGCCCCGGCATTGCTTGCTAGCTCATGTCGACGACAAGTGCGGTAGCATTATGCTGGGGCGCGACGCCGAGTTTGTCGTGTTCAATCCCGACCTTACCCTGGTCGAGGCGTATGTGGGTGGCAACAGCATCGGTAACGCGTTTGCCGATTAGCCGCCAAAGAAGCGATCCGAGAGGGGATTTAGATGATTTACGGTGCATTGGGCGATATCGAGGAGTACCGCGGAATGCTCAAGGGCCTCGACGTGCTGATCGACTGGCTCGAGGAGAACGACCCGGCACAGCTCGAGGTCGGCAGCCATCCGATTTTGGGTGAGAAGGTCTTTGCGAACGTCATGTCTCCCACGACGCGTCCCGAGGCCGAGGCTCACTATGAGACGCATCAGCGCTATCACGACCTGCAGATCGACGTCGAGGGTCGCGAGGCCTTTAAGGTCGCCACGGGCAGCCTGACGCTGGTTCAGGAGTTTGACGAGAAGGACGACTACGATCTGGTCGATTCCGACGCTTCGATCGCCGGCGATCTTGCCGACGATAAGTTTGCACTGTTCGTTGCCGGCGAGCCTCACATGCCCACGCTCGAGTTCCCGGGCGATGGCGCACAGCCGGTCAAGAAGAT
>CAJKGV010000054.1:0-10431 GCA_905199455.1 Collinsella aerofaciens
CAAGCACCGGCACGAGCGGCATCTCGATGCCATCGAACACGTTGGCGGCGTTCTCACGGGCCATGCACTCGCGCAACGGCGCCACGAGCGCCAGCGTCAGAGCCGCAGTACGGGCGGCAGGCGCAGGAGCGTCCTCGCCGGCACCCTCTGCACCGCGCGCCGCGGGCAGCGACATCTGCAGATAGGTATCAGCCAGATACGCCTCATCAAACTCGGAGCGGTCGGAATCCAGCAGGTAGGCGGCAACCACGGTATCGAAGATGCGCGTGGAATCGACTGCCAGCGGATCCATGAGTTCGGGCTCGGAAGAATCGACGGGCGAAAGCTCGTGCAGCAACGCCTTCATGTCCGGGCTCGCCACGCGGCCTTCCATAAACAGACGCGCGAGCACGCCGGCAATCACGCCGTGGACGAAGTTGAAGCCATCGACTACGGCAGTGGTACCGCCGTCGCCCTCCTCGAGCGCGAACAGGCCCTTGGACGTCGCCAACCACAGCGTGCGCGTCAGTCCAAAGAGCGCGCCCTCTTCCTTGTCGTCGTCCACCACGGCGGCGACCCACTCGCCGGCATCAATCGCGCGGGAGACCTCAGCCGCAACGGCACCAAGCGCGTCGGCATCGCCGGCGGCTGCGCGAACCATAGCAGGTATCTCAAACACACTGGAGGCAGCAGCAGACCCGCCCTCGCCGCCGATCAGCGCCAAGAAACGGTTCTGCATGGCGGTGATACCAAGCGTGCCCAGCGCCGCGGACACTTCGTCGGCAGAAAACGCCGGGAAGGACGTTTCGTCAAAGTCGAGCTCGACGGGCGCATCGGTGCGAATGGTTGCGACCTTGCGGCTCAGCAGCGCATCGTCGATGTGCGCACGCAGGTTCTCGCCCATCTTGCCCTTGACCTCGTCGGCATGCGCGATGACCTCGTCCAAGCTGCCGTACTGTGCGATGAGCGCGCTCGCCTTTTTGGGGCCGATGCCCGGTACGCCGGGAATGTTGTCCGACGTATCGCCCTTCAGACCGTAAAAATCGGGTACGAGGGCCGGCGTAATGCCGTGATACAGGTCGTCCACGCTCTCGGGTGTCATGATCGCCACGTCGGACAGGCCCTTGCGAGTCGAGACCACGTTGACGTGCTCGGTCACGAGCTGATACATGTCGCGGTCGCCGGTCACCAGCAACATGTCGCAGCCGGCCTCCTCACCCAGGCGCGCCATGGTTCCCAGGATATCGTCGCCTTCCCAGCCCTCGGACTGCAAAATGGGCACGTTGAGCGCGGCGAGCAGCTCCTTGATCATGGGGAACTGCGCGTGCAGGTCGGGGTCCATGGGCGGGCGCTGCGCCTTGTACTGCGGCAGCATCTCCATACGCACGCGCGGCTTGCCCTTGTCAAACGCCACGACAACGCCGTCGGGATTAAAGGCATCGATCATCTTGAGGAACATGTTCAGAAAACCAAAGATCGCGTTGGTGGGGCGACCGTCCGGCGCGTTCATGGTCGGCGGCACGGCGTGGAAGGCGCGATGCATGAGCGAGTTGCCGTCGATGACGGCAAAGGTACGGCGCTTTTCAGACATATTGAATACCTCGCTTTGGGCTGGGCACGGTTTGCTCACACCAGTTTACACGCTCCCCGCCCCGCGGCCACCGCACATCAGGCTTCCCTGCCGCCGCGGGCCCGCGCGTGATACGATGGCTCACGGTACATCAACCAGCACGATCGATCCGAAAGGAGCCTGCGTCATGGAGCGTCCCAGCGCATGGAAAAAGTACACGCCACAGCAGATCGAGGAGCTCGAGGAGCTTTGCCGCGGCTATAAGCAGTTTTTGAGTGAGAACAAGACCGAGCGCCTGTGCGTCAAGGCCGGTATCAAGATGGCCGAGGAGGCGGGCTACGTCAATCTGGAGACCGTGATCGCCGAGGGCCGCGCGCTCAAGTCCGGCGACAAGGTGTACGCCGCCAACCACGGCAAGGACCTCATGCTCGTCAACCTGGGCACCGCCCCGCTCGAGCAGGGCTTTAACATCCTGGGCGCCCACGTGGACTCGCCGCGCCTGGACCTCAAGCAGAACCCCGTCTTCGAGGCCGGCGACATGGCTTATCTCGACACGCACTACTATGGCGGCGTCAAGAGCTACCACTGGGTCGCTTCCCCGCTCGCACTCGTGGGCGTCATCTGCAAAAAGGACGGCACCACCGTCGACATCAACATCGGTGACAAGGCCGACGACCCGGTCTTTACCATCTCCGACCTGCTGATCCACCTCTCGAGCGAGCAGATGGCCAAGCCCGCCAAGGACGCCGTCGACGCCGAGATCCTCGACGTGATCGTGGGCGGCCGCCCCGTCAAGTTTGACGAGGACGACAAGGACGCCCCCAAGGAGCCCGTCAAGCAGATGTTCCTGGATATCCTCAAGGAGCAGTACGACGTCGAGGAGGAGGACTTCCTCTCCGCCGAGATCGAGGTCGTGCCCGCCGGCCCCGCCCGTGACATGGGCCTCGACCGCTCCATGATTCTGGGCTATGGCCACGACGACCGTGTCTGCGCCTATCCGTCCATGCTCGCCCAGATCAACGTCGCCAACGTGGAGCGCACGAGCATCACACTCATCGTCGACAAGGAGGAGATCGGTTCCGTAGGTGCCACCGGCATGACGAGCCGCTTCTTCGAGAACACCGTCGCCGAGATCATGACGCTCGCCGGCGAGGATAGCCCGCTGGCCCTGCGCCGCGCGCTCGCCCGCAGCCGCATGCTCTCCTCCGACGTGTCCGCCGGCTTCGACCCGGGCTACGCCGGCAAGTTCGAAACCAAGAACGCCGCCTTTATGGGTCGCGGCCTGTGCTTTAACAAGTACACGGGCAGCCGCGGCAAGGGCGGCTCTAACGACGCCGACGCCGAGTATGTGGCCCTCATCCGCGACATCATGGACGAGGCCGGCGTGGACTTCCAGACCTGCGAGCTCGGTCGCGTCAACGCGGGCGGCGGCGGCACCATCGCATACATCATGGCTAAGTACGGCATGAACGTCATCGACTCTGGCGTTGCCGTCCTGTCCATGCACGCCCTGTGGGAGGTCGCTAACAAGGCCGATATCTACGAGGCCTATCGCGGCTACAAAGCCTTCATCGAGCGAGCCTAACCAACCCTTCATCAGTTGCGGTGAAATACGGACTAAACTGGCCCATAACCGGCCAAAACAGACCGTATTCCACCGCAACTTCCTATTTGGCAGAGGAGAGTCCATGCTGCAGGTCATCATTTCGCCCGCCAAGCAAATGCGCGCGGCCAGGGATGCTTTTGAAGTCCTGGGCATTCCACCTTTTGTGCACGAGACAGCTCGCCTCCACCGCGCACTGCTAGATATCGAGCGGAATGAAGGCAGCGGCGGTCTGCAGGCGCTATGGAACGTGAGTGACAAACTGCTGGGGCCTTGCCTCAACACCCTGCATGAGTTCGGGCCCATCTTGGGAAACGGCGATCTCGACAATCCTGCACTCGCCCGTCACCTCTCCCCTGCCGTCATGTCCTATCACGGCATTCAATACGAGAGCATGGCGCCCGAGGTGATGGATTCCGCGCAGCTCGCATGGCTGCAAGACCATCTGTGGATCCTCTCGGGCCTTTACGGATGCGCACGCCCCTTCCACGGCGTGTCGCCCTATCGGCTCGAAATGGGGGCGAAGCTTGCCGTCGACGATGCCCGAGACCTCTACGCGTTTTGGGGCGACAAACTCGCACGGGTCATCGCTCCGGCGGGCTCCAACGCTACGATCGTCAACCTTGCCAGCGTGGAATACGCCAAAGCCGTCCTGCCCCATGCTGCACAGGATACAACGGTTATCACCTGCCTTTTTGGCGAAGACGTCCGCAACGATAAGCCCGTTCAGCGATCGACCGCCAGCAAAAAGGCGCGCGGCTCCATGGTGCGCTGGATGGCAGAAAACAAGCTCGAGGATGTAAGCGGGCTCACCGCATTCAACATCGGCTATCGTCACATCCCCGAGCTTTCAGACAAAAACACCCTGGTTTTCATGAACGCGCAGGCACAATAGGCCCGCCGTTTCCAAACACTCCGTTACTCCGCCAAGCCATCGGCCTTTGCAATCCCGTTTGTCGAACCGTCCTGATAGACAATCTTGACGTGCTCAACCTCGGACACCGCAACACCCGTCGGAGGCTCCAGACGCCATTCCGTCAGGGCGATATCCATAGTCGTGGGCACATCTCCTTGATCTTTGAGCTTCACCGTCAGCGTTTTGAGCGCCGCATCATACGTCACGCGTTCGATTTCCTCACCAGGAATAGACCCACCGCTCAGCTGAAGCTGGACAAATCCATCGCGCGAATACCAATAGTCGCCCGGCGCGGCAACGGTATTGCCGCCCGTAACCTTCACTGTCATGATCGGCAGGGCATCGTCGGCCTCGAACTCCCATGCAGCGCCGCCGTGACCGCCAAACGTCCAGATAAAAAAGGCAATCACCAGCACGGCAAGCACCGCAAAACCAATCGCGACAAGGCCATGGTGCGCACGGCTTTCCTCGGCCGATACATCCCATTGCGTCTCTCGATATAGATGCTTGTCTTCCATGTTCGCCTCCCCACAGGCACGCTCGTTGGCCCAATCGTACCCATTCAGGCTATACTTGAGCCCATGACATAACGGGGAGCTTGCAGGACAAGACGACAGGCTGAGATTGGGCGCGCCCGCCCTGACCCGCAAACCTGATATGGGTAATGCCAACGAAGGGAGCCGTGCCAATGAGCACACAGACCGAGCCCAAGCTCGTCACACAAATCGACTTCGCCCGCGCCGGGCAGATCACACCGCAGATGAAGGAGGTCGCCGAGCGCGAGCATCGCGACCCCGAGTACATCCGCGAGCGCGTGGCCGACGGCCGCATCGCCATTCCCGCCAACATCGTGCATATCAAAAAGGGCATGCGCGCCTTTGGTGTCGGCGAGGGCCTGGCCACCAAGGTCAACGTCAACCTGGGCATCTCGGGCGACAAGGCCGATGCCGCCGAGGAGTGGAAGAAGGTCAAGATCGCCGAGGACTACGGCGCCGACGCCATCATGGACCTCTCCAACTCGGGCAAGACGCGCCAGTTCCGCCAGCAGCTCATCGACGAGACGCCGCTCATGGTGGGCACGGTGCCCATGTACGACGCCATCGGCTACATGGAAAAGCCGCTGGTCAAGCTTACCAAGGACGACCTGCTCGAGGTCGTGCGCGCACACGCCGAGGACGGCGTGGACTTTATGACCATCCACTGCGGCATCAACAAGTCGGTCATCAAGACCTTTAAGGAGACCGGCCGCCTGATGAACATCGTCAGCCGCGGCGGCTCGCTGCTGTTTGGCTGGATGGAGGTCACCGGCAACGAGAACCCCTTCTACGAGTTTTACGACGAGGTGCTCGAGATCTGCCACGAGTACGATGTGACGATCTCGCTCGGCGACTCCTGCCGCCCGGGCTGTCTCTACGACTCCAACGACGCCACCGAGACCGCCGAGATGATCGAGCTGGGCAAGCTGTGCAAGCGCGCCTGGGCCGCCGGCGTCCAGGTCATGGTCGAGGGCCCGGGCCACATGGCGCTCGACGAGATCGCCGCCAACATGAAACTGCAGAAGCGTCTGTGCCACAACGCCCCGTTCTATGTGCTCGGGCCGCTGGTGACCGATATCGGCGTGGGTTACGACCACATCACCGCTGCCATCGGCGGCGCCATCTCCGCCAGCTCCGGCGCCGACTTCCTGTGCTACGTGACGCCGGCCGAGCACTTGTGCCTGCCCAACGCCCAGGACGTGCTCGATGGCCTCATGGCCACCAAGATTGCCGCGCACGCCGCCGATATCGCCAAGAAGGTGCCGCACGCCCGCGACATGGATGACAAGATGGGCCAGGCACGTCGCAAGCTCGACTGGGATGCCATGTGGAAGTGTGCTCTCGATCCGGTCACCGGTAAGAAGCGCTACGAGGAATCCCCCGCCGCCACCGAGGGCACCTGCACCATGTGCGGCAAGATGTGCGCCGTCCGCACCGTTAACAAGGTGTTCGAAGGCACGACGATCGACCTCGGCATGGAGGACTAACTCGTCATCGGAGCCACAATCGGTAACATGGTGTTCGTCAATTGTTGACGTGTGAACATTTGCTTACATTTGCGTAAAGATTGCATCGCCCGCCCGGGTTCGACATAGAGTCGGCCCGGGCATCTTTATAATGCTGGCTTAAAGACCCATTTGATTCCGACCGAACAAGGGAGCAAACATGGATCGCAGTAAGGTACCTGCCGTCCTGTCCATCGCAGGATCCGATTCCAGCGGCGGCGCCGGCATTCAGGCCGACATCAAGACCATCACGGCGCACCGCCTGTATGCCGAGACGGCCATCACCGCCATCACCGCACAAAACACGCTCGGTGTCACCGCCGTGCAGAATATCTCCCCTGATATCGTCGCTGCGCAGATCGACGCCGTATTTGACGATATCCGCCCCAGCGCCGTCAAGATCGGCATGGTTTCCTCTGCCGAGATTATCGAGGTTATCGCCGACCGCCTGAGCGCCTGGAACGCGACAAACGTGGTCGTCGACCCCGTCATGGTAGCCACCTCGGGCGCACGGCTGATTGCCGAAGATGCCGCCGAGGCGCTCACCCGCCGCCTGTTCCCACTAGCAACCGTCATCACGCCCAATATTCCCGAGGCCATGGCCCTGCTTGACTACGAGGTCGACTCCGAGCGCACACAGCAAAATGCTGCCATGCTCCTCACCCGCCGCTTTGGTTGCGCATCCCTCGTTAAGGGTGGGCATCTTGTCAACGAGGCTAACGATGTATTGGCCGAACCCGCACCACTCGATGACGAGGGCAACCATCTGGGCGATCCGCTCACCACGTGGTTCCGCCACAAGCGCATCGAGACCGACAACACACACGGCACCGGCTGCACGCTTTCGTCCGCCATCGCCTGCGCGCTGGCCCAGGGCATGGATCTTGCCGACGCCGTCAACGGCGGCAAGGCCTACCTAACCGGCGCTCTGGCCGCCGGCCTGAACATGGGCAAAGGCTCCGGCCCTGTCAACCACATGTGGCAGTACTAAATAGCCAGTAACCTGCCAAAAAGGGACAGGCTAACTTGCACCAAAAACCGTCGCAACATTCGATGAAAATCGTGCAAACGCGAAAAATCATTAAATGTTGCGACGGTTTGATTTTAGATAGCGGTCGAGCAAAGGACCAGAGCGCCTATTCGTCGGCGAGTTGAATTCCCAACAAACCCGAGAGTGCCAGCGCCTGCTCGGCATTGACCGTCAAGCCACGCAACTCATGGTAATCGCCCGAAACAACGGGCGCTGCAAATGTACAGCGCGACACATCAACGCCGGAAAGCGACGTCTTGAACACATCAACACGCGTCAGGTCACAGCCATCCAGGCGTATCTGACCCAGCTTGGCACCCTGAAACGCAGCCTCTCTCAGACGTGTATCGCATGCTGTCATAGGGCCAATGCGTCCCTCCGAAAGGTTCGCATAGCTCAAATCGCACGATCCAAACGACACGCTCGACAGGCGCGCCTTGAGCAAGTTGAGTCCCGGTGCCGAGCAGTCAACGAAGTCGCAGCGGCTGAGCCAGCAGCCTTCCATGTTGCAGCGGATAAAGCGGCAACCGCGAAACACCACGTCGCGAAACGTCGAGCCGCTCCAGTCAACGCTATCGAACTCGCAAGATCGGAACACAACGCCATCGAAGGTCGCGCCGTTCGCCACGTCGTAGGCAAGATCCAAATCCTCAAAAGCGGTATTGGAGACGAGCTCATCGCCCCCGGCAAAGAGGTCGATGAGCTCGTCCATGCCCATATGGCAGCCAATCCGTTCGTTTACCCGGGCAAAACCACCACAAAGGTGCCTGTCCCCTTTGCGGTGGCTTGGGGTCGCGCTACTCACCGAGCATCTCTTGGAGCTTGGCTGCCACGGCATGTCCCAAGCTCTCGTGGCTTTCGGGCATCATATGCAGATAGTCGATATCGCCCGGCTCGGCAAACTCGGCGGCATTCAAAAAGTCGCAGCCAAACTGCTCGGCCACGTGCGCATAGTACTCGCCAAAATGTTCAGATGCCTCGACGGAACGCTCGTCAAAATCGGTCATATATACATCGGCGATCTGCGGCTTGATCTTGATAGGAGCCATCAGCAGGATGCGCGGGCAAGGCGCAGCGTCGGTCCACGGAAACGCGCGGACGGCGCGAATCAGCGCCATGGCGCCACGGGCGATATCGGAAGCTGTCACGTTAAAGACCGTCTTACAGTCGTTGGTGCCCAGCATGATCACAATGGCGTCCAGCGGCTTATGAGCCTCGAGCAGCATCGGAAGCGCGCGAATGCCGTTGAGGTTAGTGTCCAGATGGCACATGTCGTCGCGTACCGTCGTGCGGCCGTTGAGGCCTTCTTCAATTACATGCCAGCCCTCGCCTAAGTCACGTTGGACCACGCCACACCAGCGCACATCCTGCGCATAGCGCACCGCGGTACCGTCGCGCATGCCCGCCGGATCGTAACCATAGGTGTTGCTGTCACCAAAGCACAGAACGTTTTTCATCGTAAGCTCCCCACTCAATAAAAAGCCGACAGGAGCAGCCTCTCCCGTCGGCTCGGTATATCGCATCACGAGCACCGTTTACAGGTACTTGCGCCAGTCGTCGCCATCCTCGTCATCCTCGGCAGCGGCCTGAGCCTGCTCGGCGGCACGGGCGGCTGCGGCGCGGGCGGCAACCTGAGCATAGGACTCCTCGTTGCGCTCGGGGAAGTTTGCCAGCACGTGCTCGAACTTGGCAAAATCCTCATCCCAGCGCGTAGAAGGCACGGCAAAGAAGACTTGCTTGACCTTAAAGTCGCCCGACGCGAGCTCCTTGCGGAAGAGCTCGGCCACGGCCTCTGCGTCAAAGCCGTTGTTGTCGCAGCCCCAAGCGCCCAGCACGAGCTTCTCGCGACCCAGCTCGTCGCAGATGGCAAGCACAAAGCGAATGCGGTCGCGCAGGGCATCCAGCAGAGCATCGTCGCTCACGCGATACTCCTGGCGGGCGCGCTTAACGTTGGGCGCGGCGGCCACGATCACGTCGGCGTATGCATGCACGTGGTTGCGGTCGAAGCGCACCGCAGGCACCACTAGGGCGCGGTTACGATAGAGCTCGCAGTTGATGTTGCGGCGACGGTTCTCGCCGTACCATTTGCGCTGCTTATCGAGAACGTTGTACAGATACGAATCGGCGCACAGTGTGGCCTCCTGGCCCAGATAACCCTGAATATAGCCACCGCCCGGGTTGGTGAACGAGGCAAAGGCGAGCACGGCCATGTCGCAGAACTGCGCATAGCCACGACCGTTGTCCAAGATGGCCTGCGTGGCGGAGGCATCGAGCACGGTGACCTCAGGCAGGGACGCAGCAGGCTCCTCAGCAGGCGCGGACTCAGCTTCGGCGATTTCCTCGGCAGGCTCCTCGACGGGCTCAGGAGCTGCCTCGACCTCGGCAGCCTCCGCGCCCTCGACGTCCTCGGCAACCTGTTCTTCGGTGGCCACAGCACTCTGAACCTTGGCCTTCATCGCCGAGACAAAGCCGGCAGGCATACCGTCAAACTCGCGAACACCGGCAAGCGAACGCTCGATATCCTTGGCGCACGCTTCGGACACAGTTGCCACGTGACGCTCGGCGGCCTTGGCACGCGCCTCGCGCTTGGGATTGGGCTGACCCGCTCGGTTGGACCTGCGGTTACGGTTCCTGTTGTCGACGTCTGCCATAAGTGGTCACCTTTCTCGGTCTCTGCCGCTATCGGCTATTCCCATCCATGATACCCCGCAGCGTACAAAAAAGACGGCCCCGAAGGACCGCCTTTCGCATCGATTTACACGCACGGCAAGCACCGCCGCAATTCGCCACTAGTCGCGACGGCCAAGGATGTTCAGGATGCGCAGGAACACGTTGATAATGTCCACGAACAGATTGGACGCCATGAGCACGGCGTTGGGCAGCGTAGGCGGCACTGTCGTGGCAACATAGGTGTCGTAGCCAATAAAGCCGGCGAACACCACGATCACGATCAGGTCGGTGATGGTCTGCGAGACGCCCATGAACATCAGCACGATCTCAACCAGAATAGTGGCGAGCAGAATGCCAAAACCGATGCCATATACGCGCTGGAAAAACTTGGGGAACGTCACGCCCAAGGCGCCAAAGACAAAGGTGATGGCGGCCGTGGCGATAAAGGCAGTGTTGATGGTGGGCAGGTCGTAGTTGGCAAGGCCAAACGACGCGGTCAGGCCAAAGGTACTCGCAAAGATTACGTAGCCCACAAGGGACAGGCCCACGGACTGCTTGCTGGCGGCGGCCGACATCATGACCATGCCGACGATGGTCAAAATAAACGAGCCAAAGACCAGCG